>LJRV01000496.1 GCA_001612575.1 Streptobacillus notomytis | reverse complement strand
ATTTAATAATGCTTCAATCTCTTGTTTAGTTCGTTCAGTCATGAGTTCTGAAGCATAACGTTTTAACTCGGCAGCATGAATATTCTTATTTTTATCTACGCCAGAAAAAAGATTGTATTTTGCCATAACACCTACAATCCAGTTTTCATTTTCATCGAGTGAATACTCACCAAAAGCGAAAAGACTCGGTTTTTTTGCTGCTTGTTGAGCCTGAATATTTGCATTTGCCAATTGAGTGTCTAACTGCATTTTTTGCACAAGGCTAGATTTTTGAGAGTAACTGCTTAAAAGAGATTCTAACGATTGGCTACGAACAGTATTTACA
>LJRV01000495.1 GCA_001612575.1 Streptobacillus notomytis | reverse complement strand
TTCTCAAAGTTAATAGAAACAAATTCAACAGTAGCGGGACGTTCTCCTACTTTTTTGAGTTTAGTTTGTTTTGCAGCCTGAGTATCAGGATGGTCCACTTCAAAAATTTTTAACGTTGGATAGTGCTGTGATTTTCGGAGCACAAAAGAGTCTACGCCCGCTCCAACCACAACATATTGCTCAATATTGTGTTGACCAGCTTGATTAGGTAAGTCCTCGGCATAACGTGATCGACCGACAACCTGCCCACTCAATAAACCTAAGGTACGGTTTAAAATGGGTGAATTCCTTAATTTAACAATGAGTGGTGTAGATA
>LJRV01000494.1 GCA_001612575.1 Streptobacillus notomytis | reverse complement strand
GCATGGTTGGGCACTGGCGAGCGGATCTGCATCAGTACGATATCGCCCTGTTGCAGTTGGCTGACCTGCACGAAGCCAGCGGCCGGCCGGTTGTCCAGGTAGAGGTTGCCGCCCTTGTCCCACCACCCGTCTTCACGCTGCTAGTCACCCAGCTCGATGCCCAGCTCGCGGCGGTAGTAGTCAAGGATAATGCTCAGGCAGTCATGCACGCCGTGGGCGAAGGCGCGACCGATCAGGGGCGCCTGGTAGCCGTTTGGCGTGCAACTGGCCCATTCACCGGTGCGCACCTGCCCGTCGTCGTCGGTGCGTACTTC
>LJRV01000493.1 GCA_001612575.1 Streptobacillus notomytis | reverse complement strand
TTATAAAAATAATTGTTCTAATTGCTTTTCGGCTTCAGCTTGACCATCGCGTGCATCTTTGGCAAGAGCACGTATTTGCTCGATCTGATTAAACAGTTCTTGTTCTGCATGCTGTTTTAGGGTTTCGCCTAATAAATTGCCCAGTAGGTGGAGATCCTCACGCAGTGGCGCATCGATTTGCTGAACCATGCTATTTTCTCCTGTTCTTATTCTTTTCGAATATAGCGCGATTAACGAACATTCCAAGCTTTGAGCGTAAGAAAATGTGAATTTTTGCTTAAAAAATAACATTTAAATCGCTTATAACGCTTTAAAAGTCGACATGCACCCGTTGCAAATTTTGACAATCGGACTTTGGTTTAATGCCGATATTTGAGTAGAAATAAATCAATAGCATCCCGAATAAACCGATCTATCTCTTGAGCATTCGGTACAGGAATAATTCTAAGTAGAACC
>LJRV01000492.1 GCA_001612575.1 Streptobacillus notomytis | reverse complement strand
GCGCTCACGTTTAACTGTAAACCTAAAAGATGCTGGAGCATTTACAACACGAGTCGAAGGCAATACTTTCATTTTAAAAATTAATTCTGCTCAAACAAGTAATAAGCCGCTACCTGTGGTCTCAGCACAACCACAGGGAGTTTCAAATATTGGCTTTCAGCGTGGTAGTCAGGGAGAAGGCCTGGTTGTTGTAGATCTTTTAGGAAGTAATAC
>LJRV01000491.1 GCA_001612575.1 Streptobacillus notomytis | reverse complement strand
GCATTAATCGGAACGATATTTATATTCTTAATCACATTTGGGTCGACAACTGCATTTGCAGGGTTACGCTCCACACGTGCTAATGCATCAATACAGGCTGCAGAGTTAATATCTTGGTTGCCTAAACGACAATCTGCTTCCAAACGTAGAATTTTGTCCGCACTTAAGTTGGTCACAAGATTATCAATTTTGATATCCCAGTAATCGACGCTGATATCAAATTTATTGGTTGGCGACCAAACAAACCCTGCACCATAAGATTTACCCTCTTCAGGTTTCAGCTCTTTGTTTCCGGTTAAAGTGTAGTTCGCCCCAGGTGCGTAATCTTTAAAGCTACATTTATCTAAAGGTTGTCCCGTTTGGCTACAACGTAAATAGTCAGTCGTACTTGCGAAATAACCTTTTTGCTTATTTAAGAACAGATAGTTCATATC
>LJRV01000490.1 GCA_001612575.1 Streptobacillus notomytis | reverse complement strand
GTCTTTTGGTTCAGCTTTTCCTGATAGTCAACTTTTAGCTGCTCCCAAACTTATTCAAATTATGGGGCAACTTGCACGGCAAAGGCAAAGCTATGACCAGACAGCAAGCCTACCTCCCGGTAATTTCGCGTTAAGAAAACTAATTGCTCAGCGCTACTGTATGCAAGGCATACAGACCGATCCAGATGACATTGTCATTACATTTGGAGGATTAGATGCACTCAATCTTTCTTTACAAGCGGTAGCCAAACCGGGTGACTATATTCTCTGTCTCTTA
>LJRV01000489.1 GCA_001612575.1 Streptobacillus notomytis | reverse complement strand
GTGTCTAGAAAAAGAACTTGGGGAAGAAAATGGCTCGTATCTTGATTGTTGATGACTCACCTACCGAAGCTTTCCGTTTTAAAGAGCTCTTGACCAAGCATGGTTATGAGGTTCTTGAAGCGACTAATGGTGCAGATGGGGTAACTATTGCCCAGGCAGAATTACCGTACCTGGTATTGATGGATGTGGTGATGCCGGGTGTTAACGGTTTTCAGGCAACTCGTCAGATTGCTCGTGGTGAAACAACTAAAGATATCCCGGTGGTCATTGTCAGTACAAAAGACCAGGCAACTGACCGGGTTTGGGGCAAGCGTCAAGGCGCCCGTGACTATCTAACCAAACCTGTTGATGAAAATAAACTAATCGAAGTAATCCAACAATACCTCAACGCAGGATAGTGCTATGGCAGCAAATGGATTTATCGAATTACTT
>LJRV01000488.1 GCA_001612575.1 Streptobacillus notomytis | reverse complement strand
CTTGTTTACCAGCTAAACGTGCACCGGCTTCATCTGCACGGTATTCACGATAACGAGAGAACCACATCACAATGGCAGAGGCAAGAATACCGAACACGATATCTAGAACCATTGTAATGATGAAATAACCCATACCTGGGGCTTCATTGTCTTGACGACCAAAGACATTACGGTCAATAAAGTCACCTACTACACGAGCAAAGAACATAACGAAGGCGTTTACTACACCTTGAATGAGTGCCAATGTGACCATATCACCATTTGCAACGTGGCCGATCTCGTGCGCGAGTACAGCACGTAGCTCATCTTTGTTCATACGCTCAAGT
>LJRV01000487.1 GCA_001612575.1 Streptobacillus notomytis | reverse complement strand
ATGTAGAATGAATGTAGATGGATTAATAGAAAGAAGGAAGCAAGGTACAGAGAGATTTTACTTTGATACAAGTAAGGCACATATATTTGATATAGAAACAGAAGAAAACATAAGTTTGTAGGTGAAATAAATGAAAAAATTTAATAGAGATCAGATATCGCTGTATTTAATAATGCTACCGTTTATTATTTGGTATGTATTATTTATGTTTAAACCTATGTATGGATTATTAATAGCGTTTAAAGATTACAGTGTATTTAAAGGAATAGCCAGTAGTCCGTGGGTAGGACTAAAACATTTTAGAATGTTTTTAACATCACCAGAGTTTTATAGAACTTTAAAAAATACTCTTATGTTAAATATATATTCACTATTAATAGAATTTCCTTTAGCTATATTAATAGCACTTATGTTAAATGAAGTTAGGAATAAGATTTTTAAAGCTTTTGTACAAACGGCTTCATTTATACCATATTTTATAGCTATTGTTATTGCAGCAGGTATAACAATAAATATGTTATCACCAAATACAGGAGTAATAAATATAATATTACAAAAACTTGGATTTGAAAAAATATATTTCTTGATTAAACCAGAATTTTTTAGAGGAATATTTGTTGGATTAAATTCATGGAAGAATACAGGATTTAATGCAATCATATACATAGCAGCTCTAACTGCAGTAGATGAACAACTTTATGAGGCAGCAAAAATTGATGGAGCAACAAAATTACAACAATTAATAAATATTACTATACCAAGTATAATGCCAACTATAGTAGTAATGTTAATTTTAAAAATAGGTTCTATGTTGAGTGTAGCATTTGAAACAGTATTATTACTTTATCAACCAGCTACTTATGAAACAGCCGATGTAATAAGTACTTATGTTTACAGAACTGGAGTAATTAATCAAGATTTTGGTTTAGCAACAGCAGTAGGATTATTTAATGCAATAATAGCTATGCTTTTAGTATACACAGCAAATACTATAAGCAAAAAAGTAGCAAATTTAGGAATATGGTAGGTGATATAGATGAAAATAAGAATGAGTACAGATGAAAAAGTTTTTAATGTAATAAACTACTTTTTATTAACAGTTTTTGCCATTATTTTCCTATATCCAATAGTATATGTATTTTCTGCATCTTTTAGTAATCCATTTTTACTAGAAACAGGGCAAGTTACGCTATTTCCTAAAGGATTTACGTTATCATCTTTTATTGCAGCTTTTAAGACAACAGGGATATGGAGAGCTTATGCAAATACAATCTTTATAACCGTAGTAGGAACATTTGTTAATATGCTATTTACTATTAGTGGGGCATATGTATTATCTAAACCAGATTTAAAGTTTAGAAAAGCAATAATAATGCTTGTAATAATAACTATGTGGTTTGATCCTGGCATAATACCTAAGTATTTAAATTTTAGAGATTTGGGTATGATAAATAGTTATACAGGAGTGATAGTAGGATTTGCAATTAATACATTTAATGTAATAATACTAAAATCTTTCTTTGAAAGTGTACCTAGATCTTTAGAGGAATCAGCAAGAATAGATGGTGCAAGTCAATTTAGGATAATGACTAATATATATTTACCATTATCAACATCAGCAATTACAACCGTTTCATTGTTTTATGCAATATCTCGTTGGAATGGATATTTTTGGACTATGATACTTTTAAGAGATGATGCAAAAGCACCTTTACAGGTATTTGTAAAAAAATTAATAGTAGATAAGATGTCTAGTGGTGAAGCAGCACAGTTAATTACACCAGAGAGCTTAACATCACCACAATCAATAATATATGCAATAATAGTAATTTCAATATTACCTATGTTAATTGCATACCCATTTATACAAAGATTCTTTAGAAAAGGGGTAACATTAGGGGCAGTAAAAGGATAATTAACAAAATATATAAAAGGAGAGGAAATTATGAAAAAATTATTAGCATTGGGACTTTTAGGATTAGTAGTAGTAAGTTGTGGAAAAAAAGATGAAACTATGACAGGACCAAAAGAAACAACAATATTTGCAATGCATTTAGGTAAAGCATTAGACCCTAAATTACCTGTATTTGCAAAAGCTGAGCAAGATACTAATATTAAATTAGTAAATGTTGCTTCTCAAAATCAAACAGATCAAATTCAAGCATATAACTTAATGCTTACAGAGAATAAATTACCTGATATTATCTCATATGAATTATCATCTGATTTAGAAAACTTAGGTATAGAAGGTGGATTAATACCATTAGAAGATTTAATAGATAAACATGCACCAAATTTAAAGAAATTCTTTGAAGAAAATCCTAGATATAAGAAGGATGCAGTTGCAATTGATGGACATATATATATGATTCCTAATTATTATGATTACTTTAATTTAAAAGTTTCTCAAGGATATTTCATTAGACAGGATTGGTTAGATAAATTAGGATTAAAAGAACCAAGAACAGTAGATGAACTATATACTACACTAAAAGCATTTAGAGAAAAGGATCCAAATGGAAATGGTAAAAAAGATGAAGTTCCATTGTTTGTAAGAGCTAATAATGTTAGAAAGGTTTTAACTTCATTAGTTGATCTATTTAAAGCATCACCTATATGGTATGAAGAAAACGGTGTTGTTAAATATGGACCTTCACAAGATTCATTTAAACATGCTATTAAAGAATTATCTAAATGGTATAAAGAAGGATTAATAGATGAGGAAATATTTACAAGAGGATTAGAAAGTAGAGATTACTTATTATCAAATAACTTAGGTGGAGCAACAGATGACTGGATAGCTTCAACTAGTTCATATAATGGAAGTTTAGCAGATAAAATACCTGGATTTAACTTTAGATTAGTTCTTCCTTATGAATTAAATGGAAATAGTAAAACAAGACATGCTAGAACTACATATTTAGGTGGTTGGGGAATATCTAAGGATGCTAAAGATCCAGTTTCATTAATTAAATATTTTGATTATTGGTATTCAATTGAAGGTAGAAGATTATGGAACTTTGGTATAGAAGGATCAGAATATACATTAGTTGATGGTAAACCAGTATTTACAGATAAAGTACTTAAAAATCCTGACGGAAAAACTCCTTTAGCAGTATTAAGAGAAGTTGGAGCTCAATATAGACTGGGAGCATTCCAAGATGCACAATATGAGTTAGGTTGGGCATCTCAAATTGCTAAAGAAGGATTTAAATACTATATGGATAATGATGTAGTATTAGATGAGTTACCAATACTTAAATACACTAAAGAAAAATCAAAAGAATTTGTTTCTATAGATACAGCTTTAAGAGCAGTTGTTGAAGAAAAAGCACAACAATGGATTTTAGGTTCTGGAAATATAGATAAGGAATGGGACATGTATATTAAGAGATTACAAGATTTAGGATTATCTACAGCTGAAAAAATTCAAAATGAAGCATTCAAAAACTTTAATAGATAATATAAATAATAAAGGGAGAAGAAATTCTCCCTTTAGTTAAACAATGGAGGATACTGTGTTTAACTTTAGAAAGAATTTTAATTATGTATTACATAATTTTAATGTAGATATGCAATTAGAGCAGGCAGAAAATATATTAGAAAATAAACTAATATTCATTCATCCATGGGACATGGAAAGAACTTCACAATATTTTACTATTCCTAAAGATTGGAATGAGTTAGTAAATGATGATGAAGAATGGATATTTATGAGAAGTAGAATGAACTATTTTGATCCCCTATTTCTAGCTTATGAAAAAAATAAAGAAGAAAAGTATTTACTTAAAATAAAAGAAATAATTTTTGATTTTATTAATACCCATAAGGACTTAAAATATGAGTTAAGTACAAGAACTTTAGATAGTGGGATAAGAATAATAAATATACTTAGAGCTTTAATATACTTAAAGGAATTAAAATATATTACTAAAAATGAAGAAAATTGTATAATAGATCATTTGGATAAGACCTGTATATACATATTTAATTCATTCTTAGAAAAATATTATCATAGTAATTGGGGGTATATACAAATGGCTGGAGTATATACCTTTGCACTGATGTATAATAAGGTGTATTATAAAAAAGCAAAAAAGTATATGAAAATTCAGCTTGAGACACAGATAGATAATGATGGATTACATATAGAAAAATCAATGACATATCATTATCAGATGTTAATTTATACTGTATGGGTAGTAATGATAGAAAAAAATCTTAATATTAAATGTAATCTATTTACTAAATATTTAAAGAAGATGCTTAAATCAGCAGAAAAATTACATTATCCAAATTTTAAACAAATAAATTTTGGAGATAGTGATGATGATAATGTTGAAGATATCTTAGCTATGGCAAATGCAGTGTTAAAAATAAAGGGAAAATATAGTTTAAAAGAAAACTCATATATGTTTGCTGGAGATTATGTTAATGGATATATATTAGAAAAAGCTACAAATAAAAAAAGAGAATACTTATTAAAAGAGAGTGGATATTATCACCTTATAAATAATAACTATTCTTTTAGTAGTTATCTAACTAATATGAGCTCTGGTCATTTACATGTTGATTTATTCCATTTTAACTATTTTAATGAAGTAGAAATGTTAGTTGATAATGGAAGATATACATATTTAGACAATGAGTATAGAAGATATTTAAAGAGTGCTGCTGCTCATAATACACTAGTTCTTGATAATAAAGAATTTTTAAATGTTAAAAATTCATGGGAATATGTGGGTAAATATCCTTTAATAAGTCCTATAGATAGAGTAGAAGATAAGGGTGTTATTTGCATTAAAATGAATGTATTTGATATAGAAAGTAATGCATATATTGAAAGAAAATTCATACTTTGTGAGGATAATGTAATAATAATAAATAGGATATATTCTAAAGGTAAACATAATTTGAAAATGTATTATCATTTTCATCCTAAATTAGAAATAGATGAAGGAAAAGAAAGTCTTTTACTTAATAAGTGTATATACTTTAATGTAGGGAAATATACAATGAATGAGGGAATATATAGTAGTAGGTATAATGAAAAAGAAAAAAGTAAATTCGTTATGCTTGAATATAATTTTAAAGATAGTATTCAGATAGTTCATAAAATATTAAATAAGAATATACAATTTGAAGAAATATATTGCAATAATAGAGGATATTTTTGTAAAATTACTTCTGGAGATAAAAAATATATGATTTTTTGTAAAAATGAAGATAACATAGAAGAACAAAATGTCATATATATTAAAAATGATCCTTTATATAAAAATTTTAAGGTGGTTGTAAAATGAAAAAAATAATAGTATTTTTAACTCTAATTGTAGGGATTTTAAGTTTTAATAATCAAAATAAAGAAATAGAAACTATGAAGTTAAAGTGGAAAGAGTTTTTATTAAATGTACCGTATAATATTTCTTTAAAAGAGGTATCTAAAGAAAATAAAGAAAAGAATATAGAAAAATTAAATAAAAGTTCAGAAGATATTTTAAATAAAGTTAGAGTTTATGAAACACAAAATTATGTGTTTAAAGATTATCAGGATATGAGTAGTGGACCTCATTTACTAAAATCTTTAAAAGATATACAAACTTTGATAAAAGCATATCTTACACCAGATACTAAGGTTTATAAAGATAAGGAAGTAAAAGAAATTATCAATATTGCTCTTGAAATAATATCACAAAATGGTTATGTAAAAGGAGCTATGGAAAAAGGAAATTGGTGGGAATGGGAAATTGGTATACCTAAGACATTAAATGAAATATTAATTATGGGAGAAGGAATAGTAGAAAAAGAAATTGCTGATAATCTTTTAAAAGCTTCATATTATTTCCAACCAGATCCAGAATTTTCTGGAGCATCATCTTCAGCAAAAACTTCAACGAGTCCTAATAAGAGAGTTTCAAAGGGTGGAAATAGAATGGATACAGCCTTAGTAACTTATGGTAGAGGTATATTAGAAGGAAATGCTTCAGAAATTAAAAGAGCTATAAATTCAGTTGCTGTAGTTGGAGAATACGTTGAAAAAGGGGATGGGTTTTATAAAGATCATTCATTTATTCAACATGAAAATGTAGCATATAGTGGGACTTATGGACAGGTATTATTAAATGGTCTTTCTCAGTTTATATACTTAACAGGAAATACTTCATTTGAAATAGATAATCCAAGTATTATTAATATTTATGATGTAATATTAAATGGTTATTCTTATTTATTAATTAATGGTGGAATTAATGATTCTGTTAATGGTAGGTCTATAAGTAGAGATGATTCAAATGATTTAGTGAGAGCTAGACCTATTATTAATTCACTTGCCTTAATTTCACGTGGTGCAAAAGGGGAGTATAAAAATAAGATTGAATCTATAGTTAAAAAAGCTATATTAGATAATAATTTAGAATATATGCCTGATAGTGTTAATAATTTAGTAATAGCAAATATTTTAAATGAGATAGTAAAAGATAAGAATATTAAACCTTTAGACGTTAAGGGTACTAAAGTATTCTCGTATATGGATAGAGCAGTGGGCATAGGAGAAAATAATATGAAATTTGTCATATCTATGCATTCAAATAGGATAGCAAATTATGAGACTATGAATAAAGAGAATTTAAAAGGTTGGTATACAGGAGATGGTATGACATATATATACACTGAAAATTCTTCTGATTTTGTAGATTATTTCCCAACTGTTAATCCACTTAGACTATCAGGTACTACAGAAAGTACAAATGATAGGGTAATATCAAGTGGTGAGAGAAGACATCCTAAATACTTAAGTCCTAAAACATGGGTTGGTGGAGCAGGAAATGGGAAAGAAGCCTTTATAGGAATGGATTTTATTTCTTGGAATAATTTAACAGAAGCTAAGAAAAGTTATCTATTATTAGATGGAATTATGGTTGCACTTGGTTCAAATATTAAAAGTAGTGATGGGGATATAATAACTGTTGTTGATAATAGAATTAATAACATGAGTGCTAAAAAAATAGTATACACACCTTTAATGGGAACTAAAATAGAAAAATATATAGTTAAAAGAACAGGAAGTTTTAAAGAAATAGGTGGTAAAAAAGAAAATCCTATTACCAAGGAATTTGTAGAATTAATAATTAAGCATGGAAATAATCCTAAAAATGGTAGTTATGCCTATGCTGTTTCTGATAAGGAAGTAAAAGGAATTTCAATAAAGAGATTAGATGATATTGCACATATTATAGGAAAAGATAATATATTAGCAATTAATTCTTGGAGGTCAGATAAATTGTGTTTTGACGGAATAGAAATAAATGATGCTATATCATTAATTAGAAAAGTAAATGGTTCAAATGTTAGCTTAACTATAGCAGATCCTAATCACAAATTATTAGAAGCTAAAATAATGCTTGATGGTAACTATGTAAGTAATGATGCTTTGGTGGTAAATAAAAATAATAAGACTATAATAACTGTTAAATTAGATAAGAATGGTATGAGTAAGACAATAAATTTAATAAAAAAATAGATAGGAATATTTATGAATAAGAAATATAACTTAATCTTTCTTTTTGCAGATCAATGGAGAAGAAATGCAGCAGGTTTTGTAGGAGTAGAAGATGTAATTACACCTAATATAGATAAATTTTCTAATGATTCATTAGTTTTTACTAATGCTGTGAGTACAGGACCTTTATGTTCTCCAAGTAGAGCAAGTATACTTACAGGTACATATCCAGCAACTCATGGGGTATGGACTAACTGTAAAACAGGTCTTTATGATGTATGGTTAAAAGAAGAATCAATAACAATAACAGATGTATTAAAAGAAAATGATTACTATATTGGATATATAGGTAAATGGCATTTAGATAACCCAGAAGAAAATGTTGAAGAAAAACCAAAATCAGGTGCAAGAAATTGGGACGCTTATACTCCACCTGGTAAAAAAAGACATGGTATAGATTATTGGTATTCATATGGAGCATATGATAATCATTTAAAACCACATTATTGGGAAAATAGTCATAATATGATAGAAATAGATAAATGGTCAGTTGAGCATGAAACAGATAAAGCAATAGAATTTTTAGATAAAAATAAAGAAAAACCATTTGCTCTATTTTTATCATGGAATCCACCTCATACTCCACTTGATTTAGTTCCTGAAAAATATGTTAATCTTTATAAAGGAAAAAAATTAAGAGTAAGTGATAATGTAATATTAGAAAATGTTATAGATCATACAGAATCTATGCCAGAGGCTCTTAATTTTACAGAAGAAGAATTTCAGGATGCATTAAGAAAGTATTATGCTGCAATAAGTGGTATAGATGAAAATCTTGGTAGAATAGTAGAGTATTTGAAAGAAAATAATCTATATGAAAATAGTATAATAGTTCTTACAGCAGATCATGGAGAAATGTTATGTTCTCATGGGTTATGGAGTAAACATGTGTGGTATGAAGAATCTATAGGAGTTCCATTTATGATTAAGTTTGGTGATAATAAAGGAATTACTGATAGTGTATTAAGTGGGGTAGATATAATGCCAACCTTATTATCATTATTAGATTTAAAAATACCAAAAACTGTTGAAGGAAAAGATTTAAAAGAAGTAATAGTTAATTTAGAAGAAGATTTAGAAAATGTTGCAATAATGGCAGCATATCCTGGGCAAATAAAGGCTATAGAGAAATTTAAAAAAGAGAACTTAAATAACCTTGATTTTGGTTGGCGTGCAGTTAAAAGTAGAGAACATACTTTTGTAATTAATAAGGGATATGAGCCAGGTAGAGAAATAGAAACTTTACTATATGATAATATAAAAGATATTTATCAACTTAATCCTAAAATTATTAAAAATATTAGTGAAGATAAAATTGCAAATGAATTAAATACTATTTTACAAAAATGGTTAAAAGAACATAATGACGGATTTTAAATAAGGAGATTTTATGGAATTATTTAAGGAAGTAAGAGAAAAATTTAAAAAAATTGAATTAAAAAATGAAATAATTTATAGAGGATTACATGAAGCATTAACAAAGGTTGATCAAAATAGTAATGTATTTATAAATACTTTCCCTAGGCCATCAAGTGTTAATAATATTTATCCTGGCATATTAAATGGTGGGGAATGGGATGATTGGACTAGTGGATTTTGGACAGGTATATTATGGCTAGCATATGAAATTACATTAGAGGAAAAGTATAAGAAAATTGCAGATTATCAGTTAAAGACATACAAAGAGAGAATAGATAATAATATATCAGTAGATCATCATGATTTAGGATTTTTATATATTCCATCAGTTGTAGCAAATTACAAAATAACTAATTCTGATGTTGCAAAATCAACAGCAATTAAAGCTGCTGATGTTCTAATGAGAAGATATAGGGAAAAAGGAGAATTTATTCAAGCTTGGGGAGTGTTAGATAAACCAGAAGATTATAGATTAATTATAGACTGTAATTTAAATGTACCTCTATTATTCTGGGCAAGTGATGTTACGGGAGATAGTAAGTATAGGGAGGTTGCAACTAAACATTTAGAAACAGTTTCTAAGGTTATAATCAGGGACAATGGAACAACTTTTCATACTTTCTATTTTGACACAGAAACAGGTAAACCTTTAAAGGGTGTTACGGCACAGGGTAGATCAGATGATTCAACTTGGGCAAGGGGACAAGCATGGGGAATATATGGATTTGCCTTAGCACATAAATATTTAGGAGATAAGAAATTCATAGATATGTATAAGAAAGTAACTAATACTTTTTTAAATAAATTACCTGTTGATAATGTATGTTATTGGGATATGGATTTTAAACCTGAAGATATGGAAGAAAGAGATAGTTCTTCATCAGCCATAGCTATTTGTGGTATTTTAGAAATGCATAAACATTTATCAGATGATGATCCTGATAAGTCCCTTTACTATAATGCTGCAATGGCAATGATGAAGGCATTAATAGAAAAATATACAACTAAAGATATGAATTCAAATGCTTTATTAAAAGAATCAGTTTATTCAAAGCCTCATAATATTGGAGTAGGAGAAAGTTGTATATGGGGAGATTATTTTTATATGGAAGCTCTAATTAGATTCTTAAAACCAGAATGGAATATTTATTGGTAAGGAGATAAAATATGAAAAAGAAGATATATTTTTTATTGGTATTAGGAATATTATCACAAAGTAGTGGATTTTTAAGTAGTGATTTAAAATATTCACATAAATTAAGAGAAATTGAATACGACACTAAGGGGGTTAGGACTAAGAATATAGGAAAGCCTTTAATGAGATCAACTAATATTGTTTTAGATGGTGGAATGTATTTTTATAACAACAAAAATCTCTTT
The DNA here is from genome assembly GCA_001612575.1 of Streptobacillus notomytis. GTDB lineage: Bacteria > Fusobacteriota > Fusobacteriia > Fusobacteriales > Leptotrichiaceae > Streptobacillus > Streptobacillus notomytis. Next base: position 25,015 of record LJRV01000487.1, on the reverse strand, counting down.
ATTTTCGGTGGGGTTGATACACAGAATAAAAAAGAGGAAAATAAGCCAAATAATAATTATGAAAACTACTATTTTGGAGCAAGATTAGATGCCCCATTAAACAATGATTTTGATTTAATTTTAACAGTAGGTCATAAAAAAGGATACATTAAAACTAAAAATGTAATGGAAGATGGTAAGTCTAAATCTAAAAAAGAGGAAAGTAAAAAGGTATTTGAAGAGGCTATAAATGCTCATAATAAGGCTAGGAATAAGAAAAGTAATCTAAAAGAAAGTGGATATAGCTTAGAAGTTGATAAAAATACAATAATTTCTGCTGTTTTAAATGGTAGGGTTAATAGAAAAGTTAATTTAATTCTAGGATCTATATATACTAGTGATAATATGAAGCTTGGAACACATAAATATGAAGCCTTTGCTATAACCTTAGGTAGGATTTCAAGAAAAAGCTTTTTAAAGACTGAGAATACATACACTATAGATAAAAAGAATGTAGATGGATTTGGAGGTATAAGGTCAAAATATAGTATATCAACAAAATTATCTGTTAAAGAAAATCTTGAAAACTCTATTTTATTTGAGGCTAAAAAATTATCTAAAATAAATGATTTTAAATTTGTATCATCAAATGAGTATAAGAATAATATAAATAATTTTAATATAAGTTCAAGGATAAATTATGAAGCTATAATTAAGGCATATAAGGGTGGAGATTATGAACATAAACCTGATGTAAAACTTAATGTAGAATACTATAAAAAGAACTTAAAGATAATTTCAAATATTGAAAATAAACTGAAAATTAAGCATGATTCTTCAATAAAAGAATTTAAAAATACTTTTATTACAGGAACAAGTTTAATTGATTCAAATAATAAACTTGGTAAGAAATTTGATGTTAGATACACATTGATTACAGATAAAATAAAAAATAAAACGGAATATATGAATACTCATGAGATCTTAATGGGTCCAAGTCTATGGCATAAATATAATGATTTAAATGCTTCTTTAGATCTAAGATATGTTATGAAATATGATAAAAAAGTAAATAATAGAATTTTTGCTGTGATTTCTAATGAGAAAAAATATAATTTAGATAATAATAATATAGATTTAAAATTAAATTTATACAATTATGTAGATTTTGATACTGTAGCATCTAAAAAAAATGGAAGATTATCTAATATTTTCCTTTTAAGTTCTAATATTAAGCATGAAAATACTTATGGAAGCTTAAAAACTTCATTATTTGGAGAATTGCAGTACTATAATCTATATAAAGATAAAGAAAAGGATGAAAGTAATATAGCAAATTCTGTACTATCTAAATTAAACTTAGAATTAAGACATTCATCTACCAAAGATATTACTACAGTACTCAATTTAAATAATACTTATGGATATAACTTACTTGATCAAGAAAATTATAAAATATTCTCAGAGTTTATAAAAAATTATGGTTCTGGTAAGTATAAAGATAAAAAATATACAAATTTAGATAACTATATTAAAAAAACAAGTACTATAAATGCAGTACATTCATATAGAATGAATCCTAAATTTTCATTGGTTATTAGAAAATTAGAGGGAAAATTACAAATGATACCTTATATAGAAGGAATACTTGATTTTAGAAGATATAAGTATAACACAGCTTCATATGCAAAAGAGTTAAAAGAAAAGAAAGCAGATTTAGACGCTCAAAATATGGGCAGCCCAGAAAGAAGTAATAAGCTCAAAGTATATCAAGAAGCTGTTAAAAATACTGAGCATAATAAAAAGTTCAGATTTAGAAATTTTGAGGGAAGAGTAGGATTAAATCTTAGATATACATGGTAGTTATATGAGAGTAAATATATTTACTCTCTCTTTTATTTTACATATAATTAGGGTATAATATATATAGGAGGCAAAGATGAAAAAGATATTTGGATTTTTATTAATTTTAATATTAGTTATTTCATGTAGTACAGCACCAAATATTAGTTCAGAGGATATAAGGGTAATGACAACTAGGGTGTATAAAAAACCTATGAAAGATGTTTTCTATGCTGCAAGGAATATGGTGGCTAATAGAGAATACACTATTCTTTCAGCTGATTTAGAGAATGGATTTATTAAAGGTTATTCAGAAGTACAAACTAGTGATGAAATTTTTAATGTGCTTATAGGTCATAGAGATTATAAAAATAGTATTATTGATGTAATACTTACTCCAAGAGGAGATGGGGTTGAAGTAAAATTATTAGTTAGTGAGCAATATAGAAAAGAAGAGGGCTTGGGACTTTTAGATGTATTAGCACTTGATTTTAAATTTTCAAAGAAATATACAAAATTAATCCCTATATATAATATAGACTTGTATAATTATTTGTTCTTGTTAATTCAAAAAGAATTTGATAAATAAAATAAATTAGGAGGGAAAATGTACGTTACAAAAGGAAAAAGTATTAAGGGTTTTGAAGTTACTACAGAAACTAATGGTAGTGTGTATAATATGGACTATAATAGTAAAGATCCGATAGGAACAAGTCCAGTGGGAGTTTTAAATTCGGCATTAATTGGTTGTATAATAATGGTAATTAGGTCATATTTTTTTACTATGCAATTAGATGTTAATGTTGAAGTTGAATCGAGAATTGATGGAATGAATATTGAAATGGACATTAAATTAGATACAGAGGTAAGTGAGGCTGAAATAGAAAGAATACTTGCTTTTGTTGCTGAAAAATGTACAGTTCATAAAATGCTTTCAAAAGAAGTTAAGGTAATAAAAAATATTAGGGGAATATAATGAAATTTATAGCAGAAGAAAGCTACTGGGAGATTTTTCCAAATTCAAAGCTAGGTATAGTTTTAATAGAAAATATGAATAATGATGGAGAAAGTTCAGAAGAAATAAAGGAAGAACTTAGATCAGCTAATGAAAAAGCTAAAAAATATTTTATTAAGGATAATTTTAGTGAAAATCCTATTATTTCTATTTGGAGAGAAGCATATCAAAAATTTAAGACTAAAAAAGGTGTTAGATCTTCTATAGAAGCATTACTTAAAAGAGTGGAAAAAGGAAATGAAGTTTCTAGTATTAATCCTCTTGTAGACATATATAATACTATTTCACTTAAATATGCTATGCCATGTGGTGCAGAAGATAGTGATACTTTTAAAGGAACATTAAGACTTGGTATAACTGAAGGAAATGATGAGTTCTATTTAATTGGAGAAGATAAAAATAATCCTACTTTAGCAGGAGAATTATGTTATAGAGATGATATGGGAGCAGTTTGTAGATGTTTTAACTGGAGAGATGGTAAAAGAACTATGATAACAGATAAGACTAAAAATGCTTTTTTAATTATTGAACTTATAGATAATGAAAGAGAAGAAGAATTAAATGAAGCCTTAAATGAAATCTCTGAAAATATACAAAAATACTTAATGGCAAAGACTAAGATATTTGTATTAGATAAAGATAACAGAGAAATAAATTAAATTTAAAGTCTCTTAATATTAAGAGACTTTAAATATTTTTACTTTAGGTGTAAAGGAGAAAAGGTATGAAAAAAAGGGTATTATTAATTATTATTTCTCCACTTACAATTTTTGCAAGTGATATAATATTTGATTTTAAAAATTCTAAACCATTTGGTGGAGAAGTTGAAACTAATCTGACAGTTTCTAGTGAACTGAAAAAAGAAGATGAGGCAAATATTTTATTTGAACATAATTTAGGAGTTAGAGCAGAAGTTTATGAAATTATGACTTTGGGTGCTAAAGTAGGTTATGGATATAAAGGGAGTGCAAAACAAGTTTATTTTGATGCTGAAAACACAGAATTAATGGCTAGAACAAATTTTAAAAAGTATGGTAATTTAGGAGTTTTATATAAATTTGGTGGAAAATATGGACCAGAATTAGAAGTTAAATATGCTAATGAGGGTAAATTATATTCCACAACTGTTGGTGGACATATTTTATATAAAAGAATATTCACACCTGATGTTAAAATAGGTAATATTAATTTTTGGTCTGATGGTATGCGTTTAGGAGATGGAGAAATGTATGTTTCTTATAATTTCAATAAGAATCTTAGTTTAACATGTAAGGCTGGAGTTAATGTTAATGTAAATACTCAGAAATTAGTTAATGAAGATATGTTTAAAAGGAACATGATAGAAACAGATGTAAGGCTTGGAAGTAAGGTAGATGTTACTATAAATACTAAGGTTAAATTTAGTACATATAATGAATTGGGAGTTATGATAAATAAAATGAATTTTGATATAGTTGATGTTAGAAAATCTTCTGCTTCATTAAGGTTTGAAACTGATAATCAATTAAAAATTAGAGTAAATAGAGAACTATTAATAATTCCTAGGGTTTTATTAAGTGTAGATAAACTTGAAACAAATTTAAATACAAATTTAAAAGCAGATTATTATATTAATAATGGGTTATCATTTAATGGAGGAATAGGATTTAAGAATAAGTTTAAGAGTAAAAAATATGAATCAACTACACCTTATGCTAAAGGAGGAGTAGTGTATAAATGGTAAAAATCCACCTAGGTGGATTTTTATACATTTTTATCATTTAATATTTCTTTATATCTTTCAAGTAATTCTGAAATTAGACCATCAACAATAGCTCTACTAATAGTTCCAACACCAAATCTTTCACGTCTAGTAATACTTGTAAGCATAGCCCTTAAACCTAACATATTTGCAGTAGGAATAGCTTCTTTAAATGATGTGATTTTAAGTCTACGTATTGTATCCACGTATTTAAAATCTGTGAAATATGGACTATGTATCACTTTTATCAAATCATTAACTTCTTGTCCATAATCAGCAAAGAATTCAGGAGTTTTCCTATTATTAGTAGGCAACCATCTAACTATTTCTTTTTTATCAAAATATGGCTTATGATCTAATATTTTATTCATCATAGAAATTCTTTCATTACGTAGATTAGATAAAGTTTTGTTATAGTAATCTAAGAAATCTAGACTAGATTTATCTAAATGATTTAACGCTTCCTTACATAGAGTATCATTAATTCCGTAATAAGCTTCAGATATAACTATAGAAGAGTTATCTTGATTTAAAGTATCCTCAAATGATATAAATAGATCATATGTATCTTTAACATACTCTTTTATATATTCTTTATTAGCTCCCATTCTTGCTAAAAAAATTGATGAAGCTATTGCCTTAGCTTCTTTAATAGTATCAGTATTATCACTAATTGTTTTAGCTACAAGTTCTGCATAATTTTCTACATCTCTTAAATTGTTATACAACCATGCACAAGCAGAAACTCCATATGGCATAAAATCTTTAGATATAATCTTCATTATTTCTTTTTCAGTTGATTGTTCATTTCCATATCCATTTATTAAAGCTTTTGTGATTTCTATAGACATTAAAGTAGATTTAGAGATTTTTTTAAAATTAATTATATCACCTATTATTGCTCCTAACATAACTATCTCCTTTTAAACTTCTTTATATCATAACCTAGTTCATTAAGCATTTTTTCATTTTTTCTCCATTTTTTACTTACTTTAACCCATAATTTAAGATTAATTTTTAAATCAGTTAATGCTTCAATTTCACGTCTAGATTCTATACCTATTTCTTTTAAAAGTCTACCACCATTTCCTATTATTATTCCCTTTTGGCTATCTCTTTCAACATATATATTAATATCATAACGTCTTTTACTATCAGTAGATTCTATATTTATTATCTCAAGTGCAACTGAATGTGGTATTTCATCTTTAGTCTTTTGCAATATTTTCTCTCTAATAGTTTCTATAACTATCTTATTAACTGAAATATCAGTATAGTAATCTTCAGGATAGAACCATATATCATTAGATAGATATTTTTCACATACTTCAAATATCTTATGTACACCTATACCATAACCAGCAGACATAGTAATTATACCCTCAAATTCCCCTAATTTTTCCTTTATTTCCTCTACTTTGTTATTTAAATCTTCATCACTCATTTGATCTATTTTATTGATTATTATATAAGTTGGAGTTTTAGAACTTTTAATATTTTCATTAACAAAAATATCTCCTGTACTAATTTCTTTAGTTCCGTCAAGTAAGAAAAGTATAAGGTCACATTCATTTAAGGATTCTATAGCAATATTTGTCATATATTCTCCAAGTAAATGTTTAGGTTTATGTATACCTGGAGTATCTATGAATATATATTGGTTATCTCCCTTATTAACTATTCCTCTTATTTGATCTCTTGTAGTTCCAGCTTTATCTGAAACTATAGCCACTTTTTCATCTATTAATTTATTAATCAAAGTTGATTTACCTACATTAGGTCTACCAACTATAGAAATAAATCCTGATTTCATTTTATCCCCTCTCTAAAAAATGCACCCTAAGGTGCATTTGTATTAATGATTACAAGAACATTTTTTATCTGCTATTGCATCTACTCCTGGTAAAACTTTACCTTCTAAGTATTCAAGTGATGCTCCTCCACCAGTTGAAATATGTGAGAATCTTTCAGCATATCCAAGTTGTATAGCAGCAGCAGAATCTCCTCCACCTATTACTGTAATAGCATCGTTTAAATTAGCTATAGCTTCACAAACTCCTATAGTTCCTTTAGCATAGTTAGACATTTCAAATACTCCCATAGGTCCGTTCCATACTACAGTTTTAGCTCCTTCTAATTCTTTAGCAAATAATTCTATTGATGCTGGTCCTATATCAAGTCCCATTTCATCATCTTTAACTTCATCTACGCTAATTACATGGTGTTCTACATCATTGTTAAATTCTTTAGCAACTACTGTATCTATAGGTAATATTAATTTATTTCCAGCTTTTTCTATTAATTGTTTAGCAAGTTCAACTTTATCTTCTTCTAATAATGATTTACCTGTATTTTTTCCTAATGCTTTTAAGAATGTAAACATCATTCCACCACCGATAATTACTTTATCAGCTTTATCTAATAGGTTTTCAATTACACCTATTTTATCACTAACTTTAGCTCCACCTAATATAGCAACAAATGGTCTTTTTGGTTCATCTACTGCTCCGCCTATAAATTCTATTTCTTTTTGCATTAAGAACCCAGCAGCAGAATCAGCTATGTTAGATGAAATTCCAACATTTGATGCATGAGCTCTATGAGCAGTACCGAATGCATCATTTACGAATATATCTCCAAGAGAAGCCCAGTATTTTCCAAGTTCAGCATTATTTTTAGATTCTTTTTTAACTACTTCACCGTTTTCAACATCTTCAAAACGAGTGTTTTCAAACATTAAGATTTCGCCTTCTTTAAGTTCAGCAACAGCTAATTCAAGTTCAGCACCTTTTGTAGCAGGGATGAATTTAACAGGCTTACATAATAGTTCTTCTAATCTTTTTGCAACAGGTGCTAAAGATTTTGCAGCTTTATCTTCTTCTGCTTTAATTCTTCCTAAGTGAGAGAAAGCTATTACTTTTCCACCATTATCTAAAATATAGTTTAATGTAGGTAATGCAGCTTTAATTCTATTATCATCTTTAATAATTCCCTCTTTAATAGGTACGTTGAAATCAACACGTACTAATACTTTTTTACCTTTTACTTCTAAGTCTTTCAAAGTTTTTTTTGCCATGTTCTTCTCCTTAAAAAATTATATTTTACAAGTTAATTATAGCACTAATGCTTTTTTTTTTCAAGTTGATATGTTTAACAAAAAAGTGAGAAATAAAGCAGAATATATAGTAAAAATTTGAGGTAATTAGAAATAAATTATTGAAGATAGAAAACTATTTTTTAGTAAAATAAATAGCCGAAAATTTTACTTAGAAAATTTAAGGTTAATATAAGTAAAATAAATTTGATTTGGGATGTGATATTTTGAAATTAGAAAATAATAGAGCAGGACAATTAAAAAGGATACAAAGTGATTATGAATGTTTTGTTTCACATAATTTAAATGATATAAAATTAAATTTTGATAGTGAAATAAGTATTTTAATTAATAAAGCACATTTATTACTAGGGAGATTAGATGGTATGGCAATAACACTGCCAGATATTGACCTTTTTGTATCTATGTATGTTCAAAAAGAGGCTGTTATAAGTTCTCAAATAGAGGGGACACAAGCTTCTCTTGTTGATGTACTTCAAAAAGATAGGACAGGTGAGAATATAAGAGACATTGAAGAAATCGTAAACTATATAAAAGCAACTAATTATGCATTTAAAAGACTTAATGAACTACCATTATGCATGAGATTAATTAAAGAAACTCATTCTATACTTTTATCTAATGTTAGAGGAGAAGAAAAGAGTCCTGGCTAATTTAGAAAATCACAAAACTCTATTGGATATGCAGGTTCAATCTTAAAAAATGCAAGTTTTATTCCACCTGCACCGAGTGAAATGGATATTTGTTTAAGTGACTTAGAAAAATATATGAACAAAGATAGTGATATCTTAAACTTAATAAAAATAGCTTTAATTCACGATCAATTTGAGACTATACACCCATTTTTAGATGGTAATGGAAGAGTTGGGAGATTACTGATAACATTGTATTTAAGAGAAAAAGGTTTAATTGAGTATCCTGTTCTTTATTTGAGTTATTTTTTCAAAAAGAACAGGAATAGATATTATGAACTTCTTAATAAAGTTCGTATTAATGGTAAATTTAAGGAATGGATTAAATTTTTCATAAACGGAATTTGTGAAATATCTAAGGATGCAATAATGTCAATTCAAAAGATTATTGAACTTAAAGAGAAAGATATGGAGAAAATTCGTAGTTTTTCAAATTATACAAATCTTGTTTTAGTATATGAATATCTATTGAAACACCCCTTTGTAGAATCAGAGGATATAAGAAAAATAGTTAATGTTAGTAAACCGACTGTCAATAAGCTTTTAGAAAATTTAGTGGATATGGAAATATTAGAACTTGTAAAAGATAAAAAAAGATATAGACAATATGTTTATAAAAAGTATGTAGATATTCTTTCAGAAGGAACAATGTTGTGAAAATAGTTTAATAAAAAAGTAGAAAAAATATCTTAAATATAGTATAATGAAGTGTATAAAATTGAAAGGTGGATTTCACATTATGAGAAAAATTTCTGAAAATGTTTACGCATCTATGGAAAGACTTTCTAATAAAGAGGGGATAATAGGTGCTTTAGCAATAGACCAAAGAGGTTCTATTAAAAAAATGATAGGAGCTTATTCAGAAGCAACTACTGAAAAAATTGAGGATTTTAAAAGTTTAGTTTCATATGAATTAACTAAATATGCTTCATCTATTTTATTAGATCCAGAATTTGGATTACCAGCATCAAAAGTAAGAGCAACAGATGCAGGATTATTATTAGCATATGAAAAAACAGGTTATGATGCTACTAAGAAAGGTAGATTACCAGACTTGTTAGAAGATTGGTCAGTAAAAAGATTAAAAGAACAAGGTGCTGATGCAATTAAATTCTTACTTTACTATGATATTGATGATGATAAGGCTATAAATGAAGCTAAACATATATTTATAGAAAGATTAGGTTCTGAGTGTTTAGGAGAAGATATACCATTATACTTAGAATTAGTTTCTTATGATGAAGCAGGAAAAACTGGTAAAGAATTCGCTAAAGTTAGACCTCGTAAAGTAATAGATATGATGAAAGAATTTTCAAAAGAAAGATACAATGTAACAGTATTAAAAATGGAAATTCCAGTAGACATGAACTATGTTGAAGGTTACGGAGAAGAATGGGTATACACTAAAGAAGAAGCAATGGCATTTTACAAAGAGCAATCAGAAGCTACTTCATTACCATTCATATTCTTATCAGGTGGAGTAAGCATGGACTTATTCAAAAAATCATTAGAATTAGCTAAAGAAGCTGGATCAACATTTAATGGGGTATTATGTGGAAGAGCTACTTGGGCTGATGCTATTAAACCTTACAGCTTAGAAGGAAGAGAAACAGGAATTAACTGGTTACAAACTGAAGGTAAAGAAAAAATAACATCACTTGATGAAGTTTTAAATAGAACTGCTAGTGACTGGAGATTAAAATTAACTAAATAAAGGGCTAAAGCCCTTTTTTATTTATTTTCTCTATTGTATATATATAAAAGTCCTATTAAACCAAATAATCCAATTAACATAATTCCTAAATTTTGTATACTAACCTTTTTTTGACCATCTATTATTAATTTTAAAAATAAAAAAAATGCTATTAAATAAAATGAAGTTTTTAAATATTTATTCATAAACTCTCCTATTCTTTACTTCCACCAGCACTCATACCCTCTGTAAGTTTTTGTTGAACTATAATATATAGTATTAATGTTGGCAACATTACTATTACCATACCTGCATAAAGTCTTCCATAATTTGCAGCTCCCCTACTTGCAGCCATTAATGTCATTAGTCCTACGGGCAATGTTTTTTGTGTTCCAGGTAGTAATGTTAGTGCAATAATATATTCATTCCAGAATGCTAGGAAATTAAATAATATTACTGTAATTATACTAGGTCTTGCCATAGGAGCTATTACTTTAATCATGGTTGTAAAATATCCAGCACCATCAATATATGCAGCTTCTTCATATGTTTTAGAAATTGATTGAAAGAAGTTTGTTAATAAATATATAGTAAATGGTAGGGCAGTAGACATATATATTATTGCAAGTATAGTTACATTATCTAAAAGTAATGATTTTTTAATAATTTCACTTTTTCTTAAAAATTTATCTCCATCAAGTAACATTAAAAATATAGGTATAACTATGTAATTTACATTGATAAATAATCCAGCCTTCATAAAAGTAGTTAAAAACTTTCTTCCTTTAAATTCCATTCTAGCAAGAACGTATGAAGCTGGAAGAGCTACTATTATTAATAATATTAGTGCAAGTGCAGTAACATAAATAGAATTGAATAAATAATCTCCCATTTTTGCATTTATGAAAGCATCTATAAAGTTCATATAATAAAAGCCTAAGGGTAATTTCCATGGAGAGCCTGCAAATTCTGAATTTTGTTTTAAAGAGGCTAAAAATACCCATGAAACAGGAGTTATTATTGATATAGCAAAAGTAATTAATGCTAGATATATAAATAGCTTATAAAGTGTTTCAGTACTTATTCCTTTTTTCTTCATATATTACCTCCTAATATTGTAAGATTTCTCTATTAGTAACTACATTTATTATTCCGGATAAAGCAAATGAGAATAAGAATACGATAACACCTATAGTCATACCATATCCATAACTTTGGTTTGTATATGCTTGAGAATACATATAGCTTAGGAATACTTCTGTTGCTCCATCAGGACCTCCACCAGTTAAAGGTACAACTAGTAGAAAGCTTAGATTTATTGTACTTATTATGAAAAAAGCTAAAGTAGTTCTAATATTTAACCAAACTAGGGGTAAAGTAATTTTAAAAAATTTAGTAATTTTTCCAGCCCCATCAATATCAGCTGCCTCATAAATACTATTTGGTATAGCTGACATAGCTGCCATATACATTACCATGTAATAACCTATAGCTTGCCATATAAGGGCAAAGGCTATAGAATAAATAACTATATTTTGATCTCCAAGCCAACCAAACTGAGGAGGTTTAATTCTAAACATTATTAATATACTATCTATTAAACCACGACCTGGATCATATATAGCTGAAAAAATTCCTGAAACTACTACTATAGATAATATATTGGGTATATAGAAAATGACTCTAAATAAGCCTGCACCTTTAATTTTTTCTGTAACAAGTATTGCTGCAAAAATTACTGCTATTGTAAGTGTAACTATAGTAACAATAACTATTAAAAGTATAGTATTTTGAAATGTTTTAATGAATCTTGTATCATTAAATAGTATTTTAAAGTTATTTAATCCAACAAATTTTGGATTTTTAGACAATGCACTAGTTTTAAACAGAGCCATTCTAAATACTTGTAGTGTTGGAATAATTTTAAATAATATATATAAAATCATAGCAGGAGCTAATGAAAAGAATATAAATAAATTTCTTGAATAATTTTGCCTTTTCCTCATTAATTTCTCCTCTTTAATAAGACATTACAGAGAGTTAATCTCTCTGTAAAGCTTTAGTATTATTATTTAATTACATGCTCTCTTAAAATGTCTGCTGTTTTAATTATGTCAGCTTGCCATTCTTCAACAGATTTAGTTTTATTTACCACTGAGTTTATAGTTCCATAAACTGTTCCAATAATATCTACACCTTCTACTGGAGTAGTTGCTGCAAATCCTCCAGCTAGAGGGTTAGCACCATTTTTGAATGTTTCATAGAACAGTTGATTTTCAGCACTTAACATATCAAAAGGATAATTTTTAATAGGTTGAACTGCACCTTTTTCAGCAAAGATTTTAGCTGCTACATCAGAGTATAGGAAAGCTATAAATTCTTTTGCAGCTTCAATATTTTTAGCTGATGCTGGAACCCAAATATGTTCAAAGAAATTAACAGCATATTGTTTTCCATTTTTTTCAAATGCTGGATAAGCTGTCATACCCCATTTGAAATCTTTAGGAGTAGTTGCTGCCATTTCTCCAACTATCCAAGTACCATTAGGCATAAATAAGGCTTTATTATCAATAACTAATTGCTGATTTTTAGTAAATCCTTCATTATTTGAATTTGCAACTGTAGTAGGATGTATATTTTTAACTACTTCATCTAAAACTTTAAATACTTCGTTCATTTTTTTAGAATTCCATATACCTTTTTCATAACTCATAGCCTTATTTAAAAATTCAGGACCACCTTTAGATGCTAAAATTGGTGGTAAGAATGAGTCTAAATATCCTGTTGTAGGATAAGTTAATAATGAAATTCCTTCATCTTTTGTAATTTTAGCAAGTTCAAACATTTCATCCCATGTTGTAGGAACTTTCCAACCTTTTTCTTCAAATAAACCTTTATTAAAGAATAATCCAGTAGGTGAATTAAACATAGGCATTAAATATGTTTTTCCATTTAAGTAAGGATTAGTTTGATTATTTCCTACTGCACCATCAGTTAATTTAGCTTTAACAGTGATATCTTCTCCAGGAATTTTCATATCCAAGATAGAAGTTAATTCAGCTAATGCTTGCTCTTTAACAAAATTTTCAGGTATTCCTGCTTTTCTACTTAGAGCTAACATAACTACATCTGGATAATCTTCAGCTTGGAATAATCCAGGTAATGTAGCTTCTATATCCTTTGATTGATTTAACTCAATTTCAACATTAGGATTTACTTTTTTATATGCTTCTATAATAGCTGGCCACATCTTTTCACCGTATGCATTTTCAAGGGCAGCAAATTTTAAAGTAATTTTTTCTCCTTCTGTCGTTTTTTTCTCTGATTTAGCTCCACATGAAGCTATTGCAAAAAATGTTAAAATAGCAAAAAATGCTAATTTAAAGAACTTTTTCATCTTATACCTCCTAAATATTTTTCTTAATCCATTTTAATTCATATTTTTCTAACTTTATATCTCCTAAATAAGATATATTAGTTTCAATATTTTTATCACTATTATTAACAATGGCAATATATTTATCAAATTCATATGTCTCAACATAACTATTATCACTAATATACCTATTATTAATATCATTAGTTATATATCTAATAATATTGTATATGAAACGAGTATTTTCTATACTATAGGGAAGACCTTGTAAATAAACTCCCATTCCTTTACCATACTTATTTATACTTGCTTCAACACCAAATTCTTTGTTTAATTGAAGTATTTCTAAATTTTCATTAGTAGAGTAAATATATTTATGTCTATTACCTATAAATATTTTACCTTGAATTTTTTCAAATACAATGTGTTTGTCTTTGATTTCTTCCATATATCTTGAAAATTGTAAAGTATTTCCAATTTCTTTATCTACACCTAATACATCTTGTAATTGGAAATATGTTCCATTTCCAAATGCAGCACTTGGATCACCTATTCCTATGAATCCATTTCCTTTTGAAACAAATTCTCTTATTGCAGTAAGAACTTTTTCATCTAACCAATTTTCGCCACCTGAAAATGAAGTATTTGCCTCACCAACATTAATTATTATTTTAAACTCAGATAATTTATCAAGATTTTTTATGTCATCAAAATTAATAAATTCTATGTTATATGGCAGTCCTGATAATGCTTCAAGCACACCTATATAAGAAATATTTTCCTTATTACCTGTAGCATGTCCAGTTCTATTTGATTGCCATGATTTTATTTTCCCCCAAGAATTTAATATTCCAATTTTAAAATTAGGTTTAATACATTCCTCATTTGCTGTTTTTTCATGTATTTCTCTAAATTCTCTAGTTGATTTTGTAACACTATCTATAAATAAAGGGAATTTAGCAGCTAGAGATAAATATCCACCAAATCCTATTCTATCAACTTTTTTAGTAAGTATAGCCCTTCTTGATCTCATCCAGTTATACTCCCATTCTAAATGAGGAGAGTTTCCTGAGTGGAATGTATCTGGAAATAGATAAGGCAAGAATCTAATTTCTTTTATTCTAATATTTTCCATATCAGAAACCATTCTAATATCTACACCACATTCAGCAGAACCAGCAACACCATCAAGACCAATATTTTTAAAATATTTTCCATAAGGTTCAGTACCTATCCAGTTATCTCCTACAAACATTATGGCTTCTTTACCATATTCATGAACTATGTCTACACATACTTTTGCAAGAGTTGAAACAAATTTTTGTATAAAGTCTATATAATCTAAGAATACTTTACTAGGATTTCTGAATTGGTTGTTATAATAACATTGATCAATAATATCCTCAAGAGATATATCATATCCTTTATCTTCTTTGAATTTTTCAAACATTTTAGGAGAAACAGATGCTGAATAACCAAACCAATCTCCAAATTTTTGCATTGCATGTTGATTATACATAATAGTAAAGTGATAAAAGAAAGTTGTAAATCTAACTACATTAACATTAGTATTTTTTTTACACCATTTCTTTAAATGAGCATATATATGTTCTCTTGTTTTATCAAATACTGCATCATATGGTATGGATTTATCACCAATCCAATTATTAGTCATATGATTATACATATGGGTAGTATCCCAAGTTTGTTTTGCAAAAAAGTTAACTGTATATTCATGAAATTTTTTAGTGTTTTGTATAATTACAGTATTACCATTAAATTTCCAATCTTTTTTAGGAACTAAGTTACCAGTAGTTCTGTCAAAAACCTGCCAATAATCAGTAGTTTTTTCATCAATTTCTAATTGTTCTTTGTAATATCCAGCCATAGGATCTATTTCTAAAGTATTATCAAAGGCTGTGTATCTTTCAGATATTAATGCTTGATGTTGTATTTCTTCTAGATTTTTTCTAGGCCATTTTTGATCTTCTCTTGCAGGGAAATATGTAGAATAAACTTTAACATCAAGATTTTCAAAAAATTCATTTAATTTTGTTCCATCGCTATTTCTAATAGCATCAGCTCCCCATAGTTTTATTAATTCTAAAACTAAGTCTTCGCAACCTTTTTCTATAGGTAATGTAACTCTACTCATTTTTTCTCCTAAAATTCATATATTTGGAATTTTTTAACCACCCTATTTACTTCACCACTGGGAAATGGGTTATCCGTAGTTAAATTGAAATGTTGTGATTTAAAGAAAGCATACATTTGACCATAAATTAGGTAAGTAAATATTGCTTTTTCTAAATTAATTTCAACATTAGGTGTTATTATTACTTTAGTTGCTTCTTTAACCTTATCACAATCTTTTAATGAATATGTAACTATATTATCTGCAACATTTTCTGATTTCATTTCAGCTAATATATCTAAGGCATATTTTACTGAATGCTTTTCACTAGATAATAGTAAAAATACTATAGTATTTTTATTAATCACAGATTTAGGACCATGTCTAAATCCTAAAGTAGTATCACTTTTAGCAACAACTTTACCAGCTGTAAGTTCCATTACTTTAAGAGTTAATTCCTCTGCAAGACCTTTAAATGCTCCATCACCAAGTATAATTATTCTATCTTGATTTTCATTTGCAATAGCTTTTATACTTTCAAGCTTTAGATCTCTTTCTTTTTCAACTAAAGATATTACCTCTCTCATATTTTTAGTATTTGTTTTGTTATAGAAGATAAGCATAGCGGTCATTAACATGCTTGAAAAGCTTGAAGTCATAGCAAAACCTTTATCATTACTTCCTTCTGGCATTAGAAGCATTAAAGTATTATCTTTGTATTCTGTAGTAGTAGACATTAAAGCTAACTCTCCTTCAGGGTTACATGTGATAAATAAATGATATACTTCTTTTACTAAACTATTTACTAGTTTTATTGTTGCTACAGATTCTGGAGAATTTCCAGATCTTGCAAAAGATACTAATAATATTTTTTTATCTTTTTTTAAGTAATGAAGTGGATTATTAACTATATCTGTAGTAGCTATAGATAAAAAATCACCTTCTTGCATAGAATTTAACATAGGAGCTAAAATATTTCCTACATATTCTGAAGTTCCTGCTCCTGTGAAAATTACTTGAACGTCTTTACCAATCTTATTTAAAAATGTAGTAATCTTTTCTTGATTTTCTTCAAAATAGTCTACAGTCTTAGTCCATATTTCAGTTTGAGTATGGATTTCTTTTGCTGTGTTGTATGAATTTGTCTCTTTTAAAACATGTTCACAAATTCCTAAATAATTCATTTAATTCACCTCTTCATATTAACTGGTTCTAACCAATTTTGATATAGTATATTATACTTTGAAAATTATAAAAGTCAATATTAAAAAGTGATCTTAGGGAAGTCCTAAAATCACTTTGTAATCTATATTCCATCCTCAAAATCATCTGATGATGTTTCTCTTATTTTAAGTTCAAAACCTTTTATTTCTTCTTTACCAATCTCTAATGCAAAATGATACAGTTTTTCAGTTGTAGAATAATCTCTTTCAGATAAAACCTCAAGTAACATAGGTAAGTTCATACCACCTATTACTTTAACATTTTCATGTTTTAAGGTAAGAATTGAGGCAACCTTAAATGGAGTTCCCCCAGCAATATCTGTTAGTATTAAAACACCTTCACAAGATGAAAGTATTTCTTTTTCTATTTTTTCTTCTAACATTTCTGGAGTTATATCCTGAGTAAAATCTATGGATATTAGATTTTCGGCAACACCATATATTAATTCTACTGATGAAAGTATGCCAGAAGAAATTTTTCCATGTCCAGTTATTAATATTTTAATCATCTATATTATCCCTATTAAAGTTCCAAGTATACCTAATATTAAAGTTAAAATAACTAAATTAAGTGGAGAAACTTTCTTTCTTAATAAGTATAACATTAAGAAAGTATAACCAACTGGTAATAATCTAGGCATAACTTTATCAAAACTTTCTTGTAAATTAACACTAGCTTGTCCAGCAGGTATAACAATTTTAGTTGTTAGATTGATAAATTGAGCTATCATAGAACCTACTACAGTTAATCCTAAGATAGTAATTGATTTAGTAAACTTTTGAGTGTTAGCCTTTAACGTAGATATTGATTTAACACCAGTTTTGTATCCATAATGCATTAATCCAAATTTTAAAATAAATTGCATTGCGTTAAATAAGATGAAGAATATTATTGGTCCAACTATAGAACCTTGTAGAGCAAATGATGCTCCAAGTCCAGCTGAAATAGATAAAAATGTTAACCAGAATAATGAATCTCCTATTCCTCCTAAAGGTCCCATTGTAGAAACTTTGATTGCTCTAATAGTATCTATATCTTCTTTGTTTTCTTCCATTGCAACTACTAATCCTAAAATGAAAGTGATTAATAATGGGTGAGTGTTAAGAAATTCCATATGCATTTTCATTGATTTAGATAAATCTTTTTTATTAGTATGAATTTCTTTTAATGCAGGATTTAATGAATATAGCCAACCTGCAGCTTGCATTCTTTCCATGTTAAATGCTCCTTGACAAAAGAAAGAACGAAGGGCAACCTTGTTTAATATACTAGGCGTAATAACTTTATTAACTTTTTGATCCACGTATTTATTAGATTCCATTTTCTTCCTCCTCATTTCTTATAACTTCTACTGTTTTAGAAGAATTTGAATAATAATCATATAAGGCAATTGATATTGCAATTAGTGTAACAGCTACTAAATCTAAATTTAAATAAGCTGTAGCAACAAATCCAGCAATTAAGAAAGCAAAGTATTCTTTTTTTAACATAATGTTTAATAATAGTGCAAATCCTATTGCAGGCATCATTTTACCAGCTGTACCAAATCCATCTATTATATTTTGAGGTAATTTATCTAGTAAAATTTTTATTGTATCTCCACCGAAATATACAAATAAGAAAGTAACACCACCAAATAGTATAAATCTAATTAATAATTGAATGTATACTAATCTATTAACACCAGCAGGATTAGCTTCTTCTGCAGCTTTATCTCCAAGTTTCATCATTCCTGAATATAAAGAGAACATTAATGTAACTATAATTTGTCCAATAACTGCAAGTGGGAATACTATTCCTATCGCCTCTTGAGGTTGTAATCCTGATAATAGTGCTAATGAAACTCCGAAAATCCCACCAACTACTATGTTAGGTGGTTGAGCACCTGCAAGTGGAACTAGTCCCATCCAAACAAGTTCTAAGCTTCCTCCTACCATTAATCCTGTTTTAACATCGCCTAAAATTAATCCTATGACTAATCCTGCAAATATTGGTCTGTGGAAAGTTTGAAGTCCATCAAATTGTTCAATTCCAGCAAATCCAGCCCAAATAGCGATTAAAATTGCTTTTAATAACATAAAGATTCCTCTCCTTTACTATAATAAATTAATTAATTCTTGACCTTTATCTGTTGGTACTCCCTTAATTGTAAGTTTTATACCGTAATTTGATATTTTTTTGATAACTTCTATATCATTATTATCTACAAACACTGTAGGTGATACTTGAGTTTTACCTTCTGAAAAATGCATATTTCCAACTATCCATTCATCAAGTTTTAAACCTAGCTCAGTAAGCCTTAACACATCTTGAGGTGTTTTACAAACTAGTAAGATTTTTTGGCTTGGTGAAGCCTTGTGTATTATTGCAGCAGTTTTTTCTATTGAGAAATACCTAGTTTGTATTCCTTCTGGAACTACCATATCCATTAAAGATTGTTGCACGGTATTTGTTGAAACTTCATCATTTGCAACTAAAATTAAATTTGCTTGTAAGCTGTTAGCCCAAGTCATACCAACTTGTCCATGAATAAGTCTGTTATCTATTCTGGCAGCTAAAATATTTGGCATATTATTCCTCCTTAAAAAATTATTATATGTATAAGGTGCAGACCACTTCTACTACTTAAACAAAGTATAATTCGTTTTTTTGATTTGTCAATATTTGAACTTGATTTTTTTTAAAGCCTTTCGTAACTTATATCATATAGGTATAGTAAATACAACCTGTATATTTTTTAACACTTTTTATGAAATATAAAAAAGTAGTGTAAAAATACTCCTAATTTTTTGTATCAATTAAATAATTTCTTTTAAGTGATAAGTCTTCAATGTCAATGTATCTTATGTCATCTTTTTTTATTATTGAAGTTTCATTTTTATACACTAAAGTTATATACTTATCATTAATATTTGATATAAACCCAAAAGTTTTATCATCATCAAAAATATTTGTTATAGAGCATATAATATTTTTATTCATAATTTCATGTAAAGTTAAATCTAAAATATTATCATTAACCTCTATTTTAAAATCAGTTTTTTTGAAAATATAGCTATTTAAAATATTTTCTTTACTATTTTATTTAATTAAAACCTCTAGTTCTTTTAAATATTTAGTATTTTTCTGTATTTTGTTAATGTTTTTCTTTAAAGATACAGTCATTCCAATTTCAAAGCCCATTGAACTTATTTCTTTAACTAGGATGTTTTCTTCATCTTCTGCAATAATATATCCTACACAAAATTTACTATAGTCATCATTATTATACACCTCAATTAAAGTGTCTTTAAATTCATCAATAAATCTCATATTATTTATCTTTTTTTAATAATTTTTATTTATTTCTTTTTTTATTAGTTGAAACATAACTACCATTTTTTTCTCCACCTTGGTCTTTTTGACACCTTGCTTCAGAATTTTCATGTTTTTCTTCAGTAGAGGGTCTATCATTATTTTTATGTTCATTTAAAGATATGCCTCTGCTACAGCAGTAGTTACAACAATAGCAGTGATAATTACAGGTGCAGTTACTGCAGTAGCAACACCTGTAATTATAGCTGGAGCAAGAGAAACGACATTTTTATCTTCAATTTTTTCTTTGTTATCATTTTTTATATTAATACCATTTGCTTTATATTCTTCGTTATCATTTTTTATACTAGTATCACTTTCCCTATATTCTTCAACTTTAAAGTTTGTTGTGTTTGCTACGGCATTAATAGATGTTCCTAATAATAGTAATAATGCGATTGATTTCTTGAATTTTAATATATTAATTCCTTTATATTTTGATATTAATAGTTTACTTTGCGTTTAAAAATATATCAATCGTAAAAAAAATTTTTGTAATTGCAAATGTTTTTAAATGTAGGTATACAGTAAATATTGTAAAGTTATATCCGTAATTTTTTGAAATAATAAAATATATTTATATTCCAAATTAAGAAATTGTCACAAACTTATTTTCTTAAATATTTTATATCGATTGAATTATTTTTATGAATATATCTGTCTATAAATATATTGTTAAATTTTTTAAAAAAAATGTTTTTTGAATAATTGAATTAAATCTGTAAATATAAAAATAATATCAATAAAAGCTAAAAATATCAATTGATTTTCTCATTTGAAAAGATGTATAATTAGGTATTAAAAGATTTTATTTAGGAGGAATGAATGGAGAAAAAGAGCTTTTGGAAATCGTATAGATTTTCTATTATTTTAATCTTATCTATAATAATTGGTTCTTTAATTGGAGCTATGTTTGGAGAGAAAGCTATAGTTTTAAAACCTTTTGGAGATTTATTTATCAATTTAATGTTTACTATAGTAGTACCATTAGTATTTGCGACTATAGCATCTTCAATATCTAGTATGAGTAATATGAGAAGACTTGGAAAAATTATTAGCTCTATATTGGTTGTCTTTGTAATTACAGGATTAATAGCTTCTGTTATAATACTTTTGGTTGTTAAGAGGTTTCCACCAGCAGAGGGTATAAGTATAGTTGTTAATGAAGTTGCTAAACTTAAATCTATCTCTACAGGAGATCAAATAGTAAAAACATTTACAGTTACAGACTTTACAGAATTAATTTCAAGAAAAAATATGCTACCATTAATAATATTTACAATATTTTTTGGATTTTGTGTTAATGCAATAGGAAAGCCTGGGAAAATAATATCAGAATTTCTAGATGCTTTATCTAAGACATTACTTAAAATGATAGGGTATATAATGTATTATGCTCCTATAGGACTTGGGGCATATTTTGCAGCATTAGTTGGAGAATATGGACAAGAACTGATAGGTTCATATACTAAAGCAATGTTAATTTACTACCCATTATGTATACTATATATTTTAATGTTTTTCCCTATATATGCATATATAGCTGGTGGGAAAGAAGGAGTTAAATCTTTAAAATATGTTCTATCTCCAGCAGTTACAGCACTTGCTACTCAAAGTTCTATTGCAACATTACCTGTAAATATAGAGGCATGTGAAAAAATTGGTGTACCTAAAGATGTATCTGATATTGTTTTACCAATAGGAGCAACAGCACATATGGACGGATCAGTACTAGGGTCTATATTAAAAATATCTTTCCTATTTGGTGTATTTAATATACCATTTACAGGCATAAGTACATATCTTACAGCAATATTATTATCTATAGCAGGTGGAGTTGTAATGTCAGGAATTCCTGGTGGTGGTTTAATAGGTGAGATGTTAATAGTATCAATTTATGGATTTCCACCTGAAGCCTTCCCTATAATAGCAACTATAGGATATTTAATAGATCCTCCTGCAACTATGATAAATGCAGCTGGAGATACAGTTGCTTCAATGCTTGTGGCAAGAATGGTAGAAGGTAAAAATTGGTTATTAAAAAAAGGAGAAAAAAATGTATAAGGCAGTAGTAACTGATCTTGATGGCACGTTATTAAATAGTAATCATAAAGTAAGTGAATACAGTAAGAAAGTTATAAAAAAGTTTGTTGAGAAGGGATATAAGTTCTATATTGCAACAGGAAGATTATATGAATCAACTAAAGAAATAGCAGATTCTATAGGAGTTAAAATACCTTTAATTACTGTAAATGGAACAAGAATATTAGATGAAGATGGAAATGAGATATATAATAATACATTAAGTCTTGAAACAGTAAGAAAAATAGCTTCTTTAGATTATAAGGCATGTGGAGAAGAATTATTAATCAATGGATATTTTAGAAATATATGGCTTGTAACTGATAAAAAAGCAGAAGAATATTATAGAAAAGAAAGACCAGATAAACCATATTTTCCTAATACTGTATCTGAAGAGGAATTTATATCTAAAACATTTAATAAAATGCATTTTATTGGTAAACATGAAAGTTTATTAAAATTAAGGGAAAAGATATTAGAAGAAATAGATGATGATTTAAATGTAGTTTTTGTTGGAAATACTTGTCTTGAGATCTTTAATAAGGAAACAAATAAGGCAGAGGCAGCTAAGTTTGTATTAGAAAAAGATGGTATAAAATTATCTGAAACTATTGCTTTTGGAGATTCTTTAAATGATTATGAGATGTTAAAAGAGGTAGGTAAAGGATTTTTAATGGGAAATGCCATTTATTTACTAAAAGAAATGGCTCCTGAACTTGAGGTTATAGATACAAATGATAATGATGGAGAAGCTAAGAAAATAGAAGAAATATTTGGAATATAGAGGTGATTTGTTTGAAAAAAATAGCTTTGGTGGTAGATGATAATCCATATATTAGAGGAAATATTAGAGAAATACTTGAATCTTCATTTTTTGAAGTATTTGAGGCAAAAGATGGTATAGAGAGCATAGATATGTTTTTAGAAATAAATCCAACTATAGTAATTATGGATATAAATATGCCAAGATTAAATGGTCTTGAAGCAACTGCAAAAATTATGGAAATGAATCCTAATGCAAATATTGCTATTTGTTCTTCTATGTTATTCATTCCTTATTATCAAAAATTAGCTAAAAAGGCTGGAGCCAAGGCACTTATATCAAAACCATTTACAAAATTAGAGTTGATTTCAGGTCTTAATGAATTGTTAGAGGAAATGAGGTAGGAAATGAAAATAATAATTGAACTTTTGTACATATTATTTTTCTCATTCATTGGTCAAAGTTTAAGTAAAATAATAAATTTACCTATACCAGGATCGGTAATTGGATTAATTATTTTTTTCTTGGCTTTACAATTTAAGTTAGTTAAACTTGAAAATGTTGAAACAACATCAAAATTTTTAATCGATAATTTAGCAATATTATTTATTCCAGCTGGTGTTGGTATAATGATTAGCTTTAAGCATGTACAAGAAATATGGGTAAGTATATTATTAATATGTTTATTTACAACATTACTTTCATTAGTAATAGTTGGTAAATTTACACAATACTTAATATCAAAGGGGGATAAAAAATAATGTTTTTTGAAGTAACAAATGATCCGTTATTTGGGATGTTTTTAACTATAGCCTCTTTTATTTTCTTTAAGATGCTTTCAGTTAGATTTAAATCATCTATTTTAAATCCAACTATTTTTTCGATAATTTTTATTATTCTTTTTTTGAATTTATTAGATATACCATATGAAAATTACTATAAAGGAAGTGAAATCTTTAATAGAATGATAGTACCTGCAACGGTTGCATTAGCAGTTCCACTTTATAAGAACATTTATATATTAAAGAGATACTATAAAGAAATATTATTAGGTATAGGAATAAGCACCTTATTTTTATTAATTATTCTTGGATTAATAATGATAGTCTTAAATATGGAAGAAAAAATAGTTGCATCAATACTTCCAAAATCAATTACAACAGCTATTGCGATAGGAGTTAGTGAAAAGATAAAGGGACTTCCTTCAGTTACAGTAATTTCTGTAATAATATGTGGGAATATAGGGGCGATATTTGGGGAATTAATTTTTAAATGGTTTAAAATAGATCACCCTATTGCTCAGGGAATATCGCTTGGGACAACATCGCATGCTATAGGTACAAGTAAAGCAGTTGAATTAGGAGAGGTTCAAGGATCTATGTCAGGACTTGCAATAATAATCACAGGAATGTTTACTGTAATACTTGCTCCGTTAGTGTATACTATATTAATTTTATTAAAATAGATAGCTTTAGTTATCTATTTTTTATATTTGTAAAATTTTTTTATTTAATATATAATACTTAGGGGTAAAATTGTGGTAATGTATTAAAAAGGAGGACTATGATTTTTATCATAAAAAGGTATTATGAAACAGAAAAAGGTATTATTTTTACTATTACTATCTTTTCTTTCTTATTCAGATGAAGAAAAAAGTAATATAAGTGGAGAAGTAACTTTTGGTGTTGATGCAACATTTGGAGTTGATGGATTAGAAAATGTAAGTAGAGAAATCCCTCCAATAATAGATTTATTTAAAAGCAAAAAATACAATGATTATGAAAAAAAGGGTAATGCAGGAAATACTGGCAATGGAAATAATGGTAATAATAGTGGTATTGGGAATCAACAACCTAATTTTGGTGATCAAGGTTTGTATATTCCAAAATACAACGCCACGGTTAGAGATTTAGAATTAGCTACAAGATATTTATCCAGTAATGTAAATTTAAAAAAAAGACTAAATGTTAAACTACAAGAACATTATTTAGGATTAGGACTAAAA
>LJRV01000486.1 GCA_001612575.1 Streptobacillus notomytis | reverse complement strand
CATTCTATGAGACAAAAAAACAGTCCTGTCCGAGATCAAAGCATCGCTTTGATCACAGCACAAGACTGTTTTTGATATAAGAATTATTAGTGATTATTCAATACGTTCGCCATGTTGGCTTAAGTCCAGACCCATACGTTCATCATCGGAATTAACACGAAGTCCAATGATAAGGTCAATCACTTTAAGAATAATGAAAGTTGCGATACCACTGTAAACCATTGTCGCAAGCACACCTTCGACTTGTACCCACAACTGACCAGCGAATGTTGGTGCTAATGCCACGTTGGCTGCCTTAATGATTTCATCACTATCCAATACGCCAGTTAAAATCGCACCTACAATACCACCTACAGCGTGTAAACCAAACGCATCCAAAACATCATCGGCTTTAAGTAAGCGTTGAAGTGCCGTAATACCCCAGAAGCAGACTACGCCACCAATAAGGCCCATTACTAACGCTCCGCCTACACCAACAAAAACAGCTGCAGG
>LJRV01000485.1 GCA_001612575.1 Streptobacillus notomytis | reverse complement strand
ATTCTAAAATGAGAATGGAGCCTGATGAATCAACAGATCCATGGGAAAATTAGGTTGATCGTGTGTAGTTAAAGAATATAATACCTCCAGCAGAAATTATAATAGCTATGCAAAAAGAAATGAAAACAGAACGTCAAGCAATAGCTAAGATTCTGGAAGCACAAGCACAAATTGAAAGTGCGATCTTAGTTGCATAAGGGGTAAAGACTGCAGCGATATTAATGGCAGAAGCTAAAAAAGAATTAAGTATGAAAGAAGCTGAAGTGAGGGCAAAAGCTATACTT
>LJRV01000484.1 GCA_001612575.1 Streptobacillus notomytis | reverse complement strand
AAGATAAACTTAATGAAAAAAGAATACTAATATCTGAACTAGAAAATATAGTAGAAAAAGCATTAAATTTAAAGATTTATAATATTAATAATGATATTAAAACTTTTAAATTTAAGATTAATACTAATAATTTAATTACAAAAATTGATAGATTTAAAATATTGTTACAATCTCAAAATGATAATATATCAAAAATAATAGAAAATAAAATTGATATAAAAAAACTTGAATTAGAAAATTTTAAATTGTCTGTTTCTAAGCATTCACATGAAGATATTCTTAAAAACGGATATACTATTACTACACATAATGGAAATATATTATAAAAAGGTGCAGAAGTTAGTTCTGGAGACATTAGAAAAACAACTATTTCTGACGGAATTATTGAAAGTAAAGGTAAATTGGAGGTAATATGAAGATATGAACTTTTGTATGAAGGGAGGAATATTTTATGGGAATGGAATTTTGATAAGCAAATAGACGTAAAGATACTGTTAAAAAAATAGGATCTTATATAGTAAAGGATAGTAACATTGTAAGAATAGGATATAA
>LJRV01000483.1 GCA_001612575.1 Streptobacillus notomytis | reverse complement strand
GAAGATGTGTATACGGGACAGGTTTTGTAATTCGTGCAGGCGATCAAGTGATAGATGATTCTGCTCTTAACAAGCTTGAAAAAATTCGTACTCGTCTTCTTGCATAATGCAAATGATGAAGACTGAACTAATAAAAGATTGAGGAATAGCGCAATGCAACAACTGAATCCATCCGAGATCAGTGCGCTCATTAAACAGCGTATCGGAGATCTGGACACCAGCGCGACCGCTAAAAACGAAGGTACCATTGTTATGGTATCCGACGGTATCGTGCGTATTCACGTTCTTGCTGCGGTCTCTTTTATACATC
>LJRV01000482.1 GCA_001612575.1 Streptobacillus notomytis | reverse complement strand
CATGAAAGCCATCATTGAACATATTGCCTTGGTTACTCAGCTTTTGGGAACGCCTATTTCTGTAGCGACCTTAATGGCACAGGTGACCCATGATCAGAACCTGCAGGTGAATTATCATTCGCTGAGCGAGGTTTTAAAAACCCATGGTTTTGACAACACTTTGGCGCAACGCAGTTTGCAGGATATTCCATCTTTAGCAATGCCTGTAGTGATTGTATTACACGATGAAAATGCAGCTGTCATTACCAAAATTGAAGGGGTGGGTGATGAGCGGGTGTATCAAATTCAGCAGACTGATGGCTTAAAACAACAGCTGACACAAGCCCAACTAAGTGAATTGTATTTGGGATATTGCTGGTTTATTAAGCCCCAATTGGCCAGTGATTTGCGTTCAGAGCTACCTGAATATCACATTCCGAAAGCCTGGTTCTGGAAAGTCATCTGGCGTTTCCTTTTCTATTATTA
>LJRV01000481.1 GCA_001612575.1 Streptobacillus notomytis | reverse complement strand
ATGTGTATAAGAGGCAGTGATAACACCTCCTTTTTGTCATCCTGAACTGGGCCATGAAAATGATACCCGTTTTTATAATCAGCAGCCTAGTTCGCCTGCACGAGGCTCGAAAGAGTTATTGCGTTGGTTAGTCACTCGTGAGTCTTATACTTGGAATGTTGATATTCAGAATGAATATTATGTACGTGTTATTACACCAATTGCTTTTCCACAAAACCGTCCTCATGCGGATTTAGATGATTGGCAAGTTTGGTTTGTAGGGCATGCTACGGTACTCATTCAAATTGGACC
>LJRV01000480.1 GCA_001612575.1 Streptobacillus notomytis | reverse complement strand
ATTCAACATGGTTGGCATGTAAAGCTCTCGTTTATGCGGTTGGTGCTGCCTGCGACAAAGCGGATCATGACCGCAGCTTACGTAAAGATGCCGCAAGTGCCATTTTATATGCCGCTGACAAAGCAACATGGATGGCGGGTGAAGCACTCCAGACTTTAGGTGGCAACGGTTATATCAATGAATTCCCTGCTGGCCGTTTATGGCGCGATGCAAAACTTTATGAAATTGGCGCGGGCACTTCTGAAATTCGCCGCATGCTGATTGGCCGCGACCTTTTCAATGAAACCAAATAATAATTATAAGTAAGGACGCATCTTATGAACCAATTACAAAGCAAGATTAATGTTCGAAGCGAAGACTTCAAAACAAACCAGCAAGCCATGCAAACATTGGTCACAGATCTCAAACAAGTTGCCCAGCGTATTGCTTTAGGCGGTGGTGAAAATGCCCGTCAAAAACATTTGTCTCGAGGTAAGCTTTTACCCCGTGAACTTATTGATCAACTGATTGATGTCGGCACGGTATTTTTAGATATTGGTCAGTTGGCCGCGTACAACGTTTATGAAGATGATGTTCCTGCTGCGGGTGTGATTGCAGATATTGGTCAATTTTACAGCGTAACTTGCATGATCATCTCCAAAGATGCAACAGTTAATGGAGTAACGTATTAACCACTTACGGTTAAAAAGCATTTACGCGCACAAGAAATTGCTGAACAAAATCACTT
>LJRV01000479.1 GCA_001612575.1 Streptobacillus notomytis | reverse complement strand
ACTACCATGAATACGTTGTTTAATATGCATTGGTATAAGCAGCATATTCAGGGTAAACACGAAGTCATGATCGGCTACTCGGATTCAGCAAAAGATGCTGGTTTCATGTCTGCCAACTGGGCTCAATACCGTGCTCAAGAAGAGCTGACTGCAATTGCTCGTAAACACGGCGTACAGTTGACTCTGTTCCACGGTCGTGGCGGCTCAATTAGCCGTGGTGGTGCTCCAACGCAACAGGCACTCTTTTCGCAACCACCGGGGTCAATCTCTGGTGCAATTCGTGTGACAGAACAAGGTGAAATGATTCGCTTCAAATTCGGTCTAGAAGGTATTGCCATGCAAAAT
>LJRV01000478.1 GCA_001612575.1 Streptobacillus notomytis | reverse complement strand
CATTAGGTATTCAACATGTTGTGGCAACTGATCAGCCGAACTGGAAAGAGCAAGTTAAACAGATTCACGGTGACCAACCTCTAATTGCCGGTGTGGACTCGATTGGTGGAAGTGCAAGTGGTGAAATGCTGAATTTACTCAGTGAAAATAGCCTGCTCGTTTCGTTCGGTAGTATGACTGGCGAAACCATGCAGATTTCATCGGGTGATCTAATTTTCAAACAAGCGACAGTAAAAGGTTTCTGGGCGAGTGTGGTTAATAAAGAAATGCCAGCAGCTCGTAAAAAGGAACTGATTGTTGAGCTATTAACATTAGCGACTCAGAAAAAATTAATCTTGCCTGTAGAAGGTGTATTTAGTTTTGATGAGATTAAAACTGCGGCTCAAAGAGCAACGCAAGGCGCTCGTCAAGGCAAAGTATTATTAAAGCCGTAAAACACTAAAAGATCAGTCGAGAGAC
>LJRV01000477.1 GCA_001612575.1 Streptobacillus notomytis | reverse complement strand
TAACTAACATTATAAAAGCCCCATTATCGGGCCTTTTAGTTTTAGTCCAGGACATCATTCTTAAAAACTAATCTATTAATTTATCTCGTTCATCTATTCTATCTTTACTCAAAAGCTGGACCATTGCCCCATCAATCACAAACAAGAACCTATAGGCATCTTCGAGTGTAGCTGTGGCTTTAATGGTTAACAGTAATTGATGTATTTGGGTCACCAACCAGTTTCTATAATCAACCACCACCTTGTAGGCCGTTGGTTAACACTTTTCGATTTCAAAAATGGCCTGTAAAGGTAAACGGTACAGCCCTTCGAGGTTGGCATGCAGAAAAAAGATTTTCTTGAGC
>LJRV01000476.1 GCA_001612575.1 Streptobacillus notomytis | reverse complement strand
ATAATGGAAATTCAACTGTGACTACATTAAAAGTTGGAGGAAAAGAATTAAAATTTGCTAATTCTGGAGAAAATATAAAGATATCAAATGTAGCTAATGGAATAGAAGACAATGATGCTGTAAATGTATCACAACTTAAAAAATATGTAGAAGCCTTAGGTGGAAATGCTAAAATAGATAATGATGGTAATGTTACAGGACCTAAATATAACCTAAAAGCTGGTGATGAAAATTCTAAAGATTATACTAATGTAGGAGATGCTTTAACAGCATTGGATAATGCTATAAATAAATCAAAAGAAAATTTAACAAAATTTGAAAATAAACAAATATCATTCCAAGGTAATGACGGACAATCAATAAGTAAAAAACTAGGAGAAACTTTAAAGATACAAGGTGAGGGAACAGTTACAAGTGGAACAGCAAAAGATAACATAAAGGTTGAAAAGAATACAGCTGGTGATGGATTAGATGTTAAGCTTGCAGAAGACATTAAAGGATTAAATAGCATAGAGACTAAAGATAAAAATGGAAATAAAACTAAAGTTGATACAGATGGTGTAGAAGTTACAAGTAATGATAGTAAATCTAATCTTACAGCAGATAAGTTAACATTTGGACCAAAAGATACTAATTCACAGGATAAAACAAGTACAACAATTGAAAAATCAGGAGTAACTGTAAAAGGTAAGGACGGAAAAGAATCAGTAACAATAAAAGCTGAAGATAATGGTGGAACAATAGCTGTAAAAGGAAAAGATGGAAAAGACTCTATAAAAATAGATGGTGAAAAAGGTTCTATAACAGGACTTAAAGATATAGATCCAGATGAAACAGATGGAAGCATAGCAGTTAATAAGAACTATGTAGACAACAAGATAAAAGAAATAGCTAATGGACCATTTGAA
>LJRV01000475.1 GCA_001612575.1 Streptobacillus notomytis | reverse complement strand
AGTCAGTTGCCATGGTCATCGCCAGCTTATTATGTGTAATGTAAATGAATTGTACATGTTCAGAAAGCTCTTTTACCAAATTACAATATCTCTGTACATTCGCATCGTCGAGTGGAGCGTCCACTTCATCGAGTACACAAAACGGTGCCGGATTTAACCTGAAAATAGCAAATACTAATGCTAACGCTGTTAACGCTTTTTCTCCACCGGAAAGTAATGCTAGAGAACTGTTTTTCTTACCCGGTGGTCTCGCCATGAGCTTAACCCCAGATTGCCAATCATCCTCAAGACTTAAACTGGCTTCACCACCATTAAAAACTTTTGGAAATAGATTTTGTAACTCTTGATTAATCTGATCAAAAGTCGACATAAACAACTTACGGGTTTCTTGGTCAATGC
>LJRV01000474.1 GCA_001612575.1 Streptobacillus notomytis | reverse complement strand
TAGCTTCACTTACATGAGTTGCTAAAATACCATTTAAACATGCAAAGGATGGAAATACTGAAACATTCGTTATAACTCCTGATACTTTAGGTAAAGAAAATGATGAAAAGAGAACTAAATAAGTTGGATTATTACATGGATATCTGGCACATACAGGGGAACATTTAAATGTTAATGTAATTGGAAGAGATTTAATAGAAGGTGTTATGGAACATGCTGACAGATATACTAAATTAACAACAAGAGTATCAG
>LJRV01000473.1 GCA_001612575.1 Streptobacillus notomytis | reverse complement strand
GTTAATCCTGAAACAATGGGTGGAAGCGCAGCGTGCCGAAGCGCGTGACAAAGTGATTGAATATGCCACGGTGCAACATCTGTGTGCCGCGCGCAGTCT
The DNA here is from genome assembly GCA_001612575.1 of Streptobacillus notomytis. Classification (GTDB taxonomy): domain Bacteria; phylum Fusobacteriota; class Fusobacteriia; order Fusobacteriales; family Leptotrichiaceae; genus Streptobacillus; species Streptobacillus notomytis. Next base: position 211 of record LJRV01000473.1, on the reverse strand, counting down.
GGAATTACTGGCCGCACAGCGCTGGCTGGACCGTTTGATTGCGCATACCCAGCGTTTGGCTAATGTTTTGCAGGAAACCGAGAGCATGCTGGATGATGTGGAAAAGCGGAAATATTATGCTGCCACTCAATAGCCTAAGCTATACAGTGATTAACTTCTGCAGCAGAAGCTTTTATACTGCGAGGATGTTTATCACTGGGCAACTAAAATG
>LJRV01000472.1 GCA_001612575.1 Streptobacillus notomytis | reverse complement strand
TAGTGGTTTACAAGCTCAAGGTCTGGCATTGGTTTATCCATGTTTAACGACAGCATTTGATACCCCATCCGCACAAAAGCACGCCCATGCGCCTTTGTTAACGACAGAAGATATGCATTTTTATTTAAAGGAATATGCTCCGGACTCACAAGATTGGCAGGATTTACGTCTAGCCCCTTTATTGGCGACGGACTTTTCAGATATGCCTACAAGTTTTGTAGCCGTTGCTGAATATGACCCTTTAAGTGATGACGGTTATTTCCTTACCCAAAAATTGGAACAAGCAGGCATCCCTAACGAGTTCCATTTAGGCAAAGGTTTATTACATGGCAGTTTACGTCTGATGCGTGACTGTCCGGAAGTTCAACAGTTATATCAAAACATGCTGAGTGCGATACGCCGCATGTTTGGCAGTGCCGAAAAGACATCAATTTAATATCGAGTCATTTGGACGAAAAGAATTTAATGGAGTAAAAACATGAG
>LJRV01000471.1 GCA_001612575.1 Streptobacillus notomytis | reverse complement strand
ATGTTCCCGGCAATAATAAATAAATCGGCCCAAGATATTTTTTGACGGTATTTTTGTTTAACTGGCCATAGTCGACGGCGTGCTTTATCTAAACTTGCATTGTCAGGCCAACTATTTAATGGGGCAAAACGTTGTTGCCCACGACCGGCACCACCACGGCCATCGCCCATACGATATGTACCGGCAGCATGCCACGGTAAACGGATAAATAAGCCCGTGTAATTTCCCCAGTCGGCTGGCCACCAGTCTTGGGAATCGGTTAATACATTTTTGATATCGGCTTTAAGTGCGTAGTAGTCGAGTTTTTTAAATTCTTGACGGTAATTAAAATCTTTACCGAGTGGATTAGAGCGTTCTGAATGTTGATTGAGTAAGTCAACACGTAATTGATTTGGCCACCAGTGTAAATTAGCCGTGCCACCACCGACTGTTACTTGCGGTTTTGAGTTATGACCTGAAAAAGGACATTTTGATTCGTTTGACATGATTATATTCTCTCTGGGTAATATTTATTGAGCTCTTAATAAAACTGAAGGCTCATTTTCCTGGACTTCTGGGTTAAAAAATGATGCGTATCGAATAAAGAAATGAGAGAACAAATGGTGAGAGAAACCGTTTTAAAAATTTTTCACTGTTATGTCAGCTCATCAGTTTTATTCAACAATACATGAG
>LJRV01000470.1 GCA_001612575.1 Streptobacillus notomytis | reverse complement strand
CCTGTCTCGTGGGCTCGGCAAGGGTTAAATGTGCAAGTTTTGGATGCTCGGATTGGTGGTGCCACAGCCGCGGGCATGGGGCATTTGGTCATTATGGATGACTTGGAAGCCGAATTAAAACTTAGTCATTGGTCAGTTCAGCTATGGCATGAATTAGGACACGAACTTTCGGAAGACTGTGCCTATCGCCAAACGCCAACTTTATGGCTGGCAAGTAGCCCAGAAGAAATGCAGATTGCTGAGGAAAAATATCAACGTCTCACTGCACAAGGCGTCCGTTGCCAACTTCGAAACGCAGATGAAGTTCAACAGCTTGAACCTCACTTAAAGCAGGGTCTTTATGGTGGTTTAGAAGTTTTTGATGATGGAATTTTATATGCGCCTTGTGCTGCTGAATGGTTATTAAAAAAATTTCCCCACAAGGTTC
>LJRV01000469.1 GCA_001612575.1 Streptobacillus notomytis | reverse complement strand
AGGTATACAGGCTGCCAGCATACTCGAAGCGGAAGGTATTCACTGTAATCTGACCCTGCTGTTTGGCCTGCATCAGGCCCAAGCATGTGCAGATGCCAAGGTTACTTTAATTTCACCATTTGTAGGGCGGATTCTGGACTGGTATAAAAAGTCTGAAGGCGTGGAAAGTTATCCAACTGAGCGTGACCCCGGCGTGCAGTCTGTGAAAAAAATCTATTACTATTACAAACAGCAAGGGATACAGACGCAAGTTATGGGTGCCAGTTTCCGCAGTATTGACCAAGTGCTAGGTCTTGCTGGATGTGACCTGCTTACTATTGCCCCTTCTTT
>LJRV01000468.1 GCA_001612575.1 Streptobacillus notomytis | reverse complement strand
ATTATAACCTCCTTCTAGTTAGTGGTAGCTTTCATCTCCTACCCGAACTTTATGGCGGAATACCCAATATGCCAAGCCGGTATAAACCAGAATAATCGGAATAAGAATTACAGCGCCCACCAATGTAAACAGCTGGCTGCTATGTGGGGCTGCTGCCTGCCAGATCGTTACGTCATAAGGAATAATGTAAGGCCATAGACTGCTCTGGAAGCCAGTGAAAGCCAGAAAAACCAGCGCTCGAGTAAAAATAAATGGCTTATGTTCATTT
>LJRV01000467.1 GCA_001612575.1 Streptobacillus notomytis | reverse complement strand
CTATCATTCATTTCTGATAATCCTATTGCAAATGCATGTTCTCCATTGTAGTATTCATATGACCCTGACACGTTATGTCCAATACCACTCTTCTGTGATAAACTGGCCATTGCTCTTACATTTACTACTCACATATTTGATGCTATCCACATGTCTATCTTTTTTTTCGCCTTATCTCTTCCTTCCACCTTAACTTCATTTCCTTTAGATTATGTTTTTATATATCCTGAACCTCTAATTTTCAACTTTAATCCTCCATATTTATTTAATGATTGTTTA
>LJRV01000466.1 GCA_001612575.1 Streptobacillus notomytis | reverse complement strand
AGAGGTGGCTTCATAGCCATGTTCCCAAAAAAGTAACATAGCTTTCTCTAACACTTGCTGCTCATCAAAGCATTTAGGGCGTCCACGCTTCTTTTTTAACGTGTCCTCATTAACAAGATCTGTTTCATGCCTATTTGTCATAAAGATCACATCTATTTTTATAACAATCGTTATTAAATTAATTGACGTTCAATTTTTTATCAACTATTTTATTTTCATAATGATCGTTAGTTAATTATAAATTTGCCTTTCTTCACTTCGAATTTAGCAAAGTAAGGATTTCTTTATGGACCAATCTACTACCTCTAAAGCACGACCCATGACTTCCACACAAGGGAGCTGGTTTGCTATTTTGGCTGTTGCCATCGCAGCCTTTGCCTTGGTAACGAGTGAATTTTTACCTGTTGGTGTCTTAAATAGCGTTGCAGCCGATTTACACATTTCTGTAGGTAC
>LJRV01000465.1 GCA_001612575.1 Streptobacillus notomytis | reverse complement strand
AAAAGATAATAGTTTGGTGACAATAGCCACAGGGATACACCTAGTTACATTTCGAACCTAGAAGTTAAGTCTGTGTACGCTGAAAATACTTAGTGATAGGGAAGATAGGTAGTTGCCAAACTCTTTTTATATGACTTTGTAGCTCAGTTGGTTAGAGCATCTGACTGTTAATCAGAGGGTCGAAGGTTCAAGTCCTTCCAAGGTCGCCATTTGAGAATAAAAAAACAATACATAAAGGGCTAATGCCCTTTTTTTTATTCCAGTAAGACTTGAAAGGGGATTGTTTTATTATTTAATTCTTTTATAGTAGAATCTATTCATTCATAGCCTTTTGTTTATGTACTTTCTATTTAAATTATGATATAATTGTAGTGGTAAATATAGAGAGGTGATTTTTTTGAAAAAAATTTATTTAGCTGGTGGATGTTTTTGGGGCATGCAAGGTTACTTTAATAAAATACTTGGTGTTGTAAATACAACTGTAGGGTATGCAAATGGTATAACTTCTAATACAAGTTATAGAGAGTTAAAGTTTACTGATCATGTAGAGACACTAGAAATTGAATACAATTCAAATTTAGTAAGACTTGAAGAACTGTTACTTAGATTTTTTAAATTGATAGATCCATTATCAATAAATAAACAAGGTGGAGATATTGGTAGACAATATAGAACAGGAATATACTATATTGATTCATCAGATGTTCCAGTGATAAATAAAGTGTATAGTTTTATTGAAAATAAAATAGGTTCTAAACTTGTTGTTGAAAATGAGCCATTAAGAGAATATATTTTAGCTGAAGATTATCATCAAAATTATCTTGATAATAATCCTGATGGTTATTGTCATATAAATTTAAATTCAGTGAAAGATCCAGTTTTTGATAAGATATATACTAAACCTGAATTGACAGAATTAAGACAAAAATTATCACAATTAGAATTTGACATATCACAAAATAGTGCAACAGAAAGACCTTTTACATCAGAATATGAAAAATTTGATGAAGAAGGAATATATATTAATGTTGTTACAGGAGAACCACTTTTTATGTCACAAGATAAATTTGATGCTGGCTGTGGTTGGCCAAGTTTTACAAAACCGATATTAACAGAGACAGTTAATTTTTATGAAGATAATTTACACGGTATGAATAGAATAGAAGTAAAAAGTGCAAAAGATTTAGCACATCTTGGACATGTATTTACTGATGGACCAAAGGATAAAGGATCATTACGTTATTGTATTAATGGTTCAATATTAAGATTTATTTCAAAAGATAAATTAGAAGAATATGGCTATGGAGATTATATAGTCTTATTTTAAAAGGAGTGAAAATGGCAAAAGAAATTTTAGAAAAATTAGAAGAAATAGAAAAAATTGCTAAGGAAAAATTTGAAACTTCTCAAAAAGAAATTAATTCTAGTATAGAAAGTTTGAAACAAGAGTTAGAACAATCTTTTACACAAAAAGTTAAAGAATACAAAGAGGAATTAATTAATAAATTAGATGAAGAAAAAGAAGAATTAAAAAAATCATTGGAGTATAAGGTTACAGATATGAAAGATAAATCTGAAAAATTATCAAATGACTTTCATAATAAAATTAATTTAGTGATAGAGGAAGTTAAAAATATAGTAATGAAAGGATAAAATATGGCAATAGTAAAGGTTGAAAGGTTTAATTTAATAAGCTTTAAGAATGAACTAAATGCCTTATTGAAACAACTACAAGAATTTGTTGAAGTAGACTTTAGAGAACTTAATTTAGAATTAAATAATTTAAAATCAAATAATAAGGATGAACTAGAAGAAAAGATATATAAGATAGAGTCTATTATTAAAAAGATTAGAAAATATTCCAAGAAAAAACCTTTGATTGAATCTTTAAGAGAAGGGAAAAAGGAATTTAATTATCAAGAACTTGAAAAATATATTAGTAATATAGATATTAATAGTATAGTAGAGGAAATTAATCAAATCTTTTATCAAAAAGAAAGTAAAATTAAGGCAAATGAATCATTGATAAATGAAATAAGGGAATATGAAAAATGGTCTAATCTTGATATTACTAAAAAAGATTTAGAAAAACTTAAAAATGTAGATGTTAATATAGGGAGTATGTCAGTAAAAAATTTTGAAAAATTTAAATTAGAAGAATTAACTTTATCTGAATTAGAAATAGTAAAATATGGAAAAAAAGAAGTTAATTTTATAATTTATTCATATAAAAATGAAAATATTTCAGATAAGCTTAGATTATATAACTTTAATAAATTAAGTATAGATATTGAAAAGCTTCCTATTGTAACAAAAAATGAAAAAATAGAAAAACTTAATAATAATAAATTAGATATTGAAGCTCTTGATAATAAGCTAAATGAAAATGGAAGACATTTAGAAAAATTAGAAATATCTTATGAATATTATAAAACAATATTATTAAAAGAAAATGTTAAAGAGATGTTTAAATCTACTGAAAAATTAAGTGCTATAAGTGGATACATTCCAACTGATAGAAAAGAAGAATTTGAAAAAAGAATAGAAAAAGTATGTGATAAAGATTATTACTTAGAATATGAAGAATTTGATGAAAATTCAAGAGATATTCCTATAAAACTTACGAATAATAAAGTTTTAGAACCATTTGAAACACTTACAGCAACTTATTCATTACCTAAGTATAAGGAAATAGATCCAACTATACTTGTTGCTCCATTTTTCTGGTTATTCTTTGGAATGATGATAGCAGATTTAGGTTATGGTATAGTTGTAAGTATTTTATCAGCTGTATTTTTATTATTTTTTAAATTAGATAAAAACAGTAAATCCTCAGTTAAATTTTTATTCATGCTAGGTTTATCAACTATGTTTTGGGGATTAATATATGGTTCATTATTTGGTTATGAATTTAGCAATCCATTACATTTTTATTCACCAACAAGTAACTATAAACCAGTAATGGTACTTTCAATAATATTAGGTATAGTACATATATTTATAGCTTTAGGTATTAAAGCTTTCATATTAATAAGAGATAAAAAATACTATGATTCATTATGTGATGTAGGATTTTGGATATTAACATTAATTTCTACTGGATATTTTATTTATGCTAAGTTTACAGGATTAACAGGAAACATTGTAGATATTGCTAAGTATACTATGATAATTTCTATGCTTTTAATAATAGCTACAGGTGGTAGAGAAGTTAAAAATATTGGTGGTAGAATAGGTTTAGGGGTATATGCATTATATGGAATTTCAGGTTATATGGGTGATTTAATTTCATATGTAAGGCTTATGGCACTTGGATTATCTGGTGGATATATAGCATATGCTGTAAATATGATAGCATCAATGTTGGGTAATAAATGGTATATGTTAATATTTGTAGCATTGATATTAGTAATAGGACATGGATTTAATCTATTTTTATCAATGTTAGGAGCATATGTGCATACATCAAGACTTATATATGTTGAATTTTTTTCTAAGTTTTATGAAGGTGGAGGAAAACCATTTAAAGATTTTAAAATAAAAGAAAAATATATAAATATTAGAGATAATTAGGAGGAAAATAAAAATGACTTTAGAATTAGTATTAGTAAATTTAGGACCAGCTTTAGGGTATTTAGGAGCAGCACTTGCAGCAATATTATCAGGAATAGGTTCAGCAAAAGCAGTTGGAATGGTTGGAGAGGCTGCAGCAGGGATAGTTATAGAAGAACCAGAAAAATTTGGTAAATCATTAATTTTACAATTATTACCAGGATCACAAGGATTATATGGTTTTGTTATTGCTTTATTGGCTTCAGGACAAATTAATTCAGCTACAACATTTTCACAAGGTGTGGCAATATTAATGGCTTGTTTACCTATAGCATTTGTTGGATTACATTCAGCTTTAGCACAAGCAAGAGTATCAGTTGCAGGGATAACAATACTTGCAAAAAATGAAGAACAACAAGTTAAAGGTATAGTATATGCTGTAATGGTTGAGATTTATGCATTACTTGGATTAGTAATATCTGTAATCTTATTAAACAATATAGCATAGGAGAAAATAATGATATCAAATTTAGAAAATATTATTTCGAAGATAAATGTTGATAGTGATGAAAAAATATCTTTGATAACAGAAGAAGCAAATAAACAAATGAATATTTTAAAAAATGATTTTGATGACAAGTTAAAAATAGAAAAAGAAAATATTGCTAGAAAATTTGAATCAACTAAAACATTAGAACTTGAAAGAATTACTTCAGGTATTGAGTTAAAATGTAAAAATATTTTACTTCAAACAAAACAAACCTTAATATCAGAAACTATAGATAAATTAAGAGAAAATTTAGAGAATATATCTATAGAAGAAATGAAAAGTTTTTTAATGTATAATCTTGAAAAAAGAACTAAAAAATTTGATGATGAAGAGATATTATTACCTAAAAAGTTTAGTGAATTATTAGGTTTATTACCTAATATTAAAGTTGATGAAAAAGTAAAAAATGGCTTTATTATTAAATATAAAGGTATTGAGGAAAACTTTAGTTTTGATAGTTTGATTAGATATAAAAGAGAAGAATTAGAAGAAGCAATACAAAAATATTTTTAATAAGGAGAATGAATATGAATAGAAATGATTTCATTTTGCCTGTTTCTATTATAAAAATACAAGAAAAAAAATTATTAACAGAACAAAAATTAATAAGAATGATCGAAACAAATACTTTAAAAGATATTCTTAAAACATTAAATGATACAGAATATGCATTTTCTATGGCTGGGGTGACAAATGATGAAATGTATGAAGAAATTTTATTTAATGAAACTAAAAGAGTATTTAATTTTGTTAGGGAACTTGCTAAAAAAGAGCAAGGAATAATAGATTTGATTGCTTTGAAGTATGAATATCAAAATCTTAAGTTGAGATTAAAAAATGATTATTCAAATTCTGATCTTGAAAAGCATATCTTAGATACAGGTATGAAAAAGGTTTATTTTGAAAACAAACTTTTAATTGCAAAAAAAGAAAAGGATTTACAAAAAGCATCTATCTTACTTGATAAAATGTATTTGGCAGATGTATATAGAAACTCTAGAGATTTAAACGAAGAAATATTTATTAAATATAGTAATATTGTAATAGATAAATATAATATGGTTACTTTTTTAAGATTAAAAAAACAAAATAAAAACATTGATTTTGCAGAGAATATGTTTGTTGATGGTGGAAGTATTTCAAAAGATGATATAATAAAAGTATATGAAAATGATACATACTTACCTGTATTTAAGAAATTAACTATAGCTAAATATTGGAATAGATTTGAAAAAGATAGTAATATTTCAGAAATTGAGAAAATGTTTGATAATATGATAATCAATTTAGCGATAGATTATAGAAATGTTATTATAGGTCCAGAACCAATATTTACATATATTATTGCTAAAGAATATGAAATGAAAGCACTTAGATTAATTATGTCAGGTAAATTAAATAATATAGACACAGAATTAATTAAAGAGAGATTGAGAGGTGTTTATGTATAAAATAGCTGCTATTGGAGATAGGGACACTGTAATTTCTTTTAAGGTGTTAGGAATTGATGTATTTAGTATAGATAATTTTGAAAATGAAGAAATGAGTATACAAAAAATAAAGTCAACTATAGATTATTTAGCAAGTAATAAATATGGAATAATATTTATTACAGAGGAATATGCAAAAAGAGCAGAAGAAGTTTTAGAAAGATATAAGACAGAAGTTCTTCCTATGATTACGTTAATACCTAATAATAGTGGTAGTTTAAATCTAGGAATGTCAAAAATAGATGAGAATATAGAAAAGGCAATAGGAACTAATATCTTTTAACGAAGGGAGAAAATACTTTGCAAGGGAGAATAGTAAAAGTATCAGGACCACTTGTAGTTGCTGAAAATATGCAACACGCTAATGTATTTGACATGGTAAAAGTTGGTAATGATAAGCTTATAGGTGAAATAATAGAAATGAGGGGAGATAGAGCCTCTATACAAGTATATGAAGAAACTACTGGAATAGGAACAAATGAACCTGTAGAGACTACAGGAATGCCTCTATCAGTTGAGTTAGGACCAGGACTTTTAGAAAATATGTTTGATGGTATACAAAGACCTCTTGATAAAATAAAACAAAAAGTTGGAGATTTTCTATTAAAAGGAGTAGAAGTTAATGCCTTAGATAGAGAAAAAATCTGGGAATTTATTGCAACTAAATCAATAGGAGATGAAGTAAGTTCAGGATATATACTAGGAACGGTACAAGAAACAGAAGTAATTAATCATAAAATAATGGTTCCTATAGGTGTAGAAGGTAAAATAAAAGAAATAAAAAGTGGAAACTTTACAGTAGAAGATACTATAGCTGTAATAGAAACAGTAAATGGTGATGTTAATGTAAATATGATACAAAGATGGCCAGTAAGAAAAGGTAGAAAATATGCTAAAAAAATAAATCCTGATGAACCATTAATTACAGGACAAAGAGTAATAGATACATTTTTCCCAGTATCTAAGGGAGGAACAGCATGTGTTCCTGGTCCATTTGGTTCAGGTAAGACTGTAGTACAACATCAATTTGCTAAATGGGGAGATGCACAAGTAGTAGTTTATGTTGGTTGTGGAGAACGTGGAAATGAAATGACAGATGTATTAATGGAATTTCCAGAAATTATAGATCCACTTACAGGAAAATCACTTATGCAAAGAACAGTATTAATTGCTAATACTTCAAATATGCCTGTTGCTGCAAGGGAAGCCTCAATATATACAGGGATAACTATAGCTGAATATTTTAGAGATATGGGTTATTCAGTATCAATAATGGCAGATTCAACTTCTCGTTGGGCAGAAGCTTTAAGAGAAATGTCTGGACGTTTAGAAGAAATGCCTGGAGATGAAGGATATCCTGCATATCTATCATCAAGAGCTGCAGATTTCTATGAAAGAGCAGGTAAAGTAATTTGTCTTGGAGAAGATGAAAGAATAGGGGCACTTACAGTTATAGGAGCAGTGTCACCTCCAGGTGGAGATATTTCAGAACCAGTTTCGCAAGCTACATTACGTATAGTTAAAGTATTCTGGGGATTAGATGCACAACTTGCATACAGAAGACATTTTCCAGCTATTAACTGGTTAAATTCTTATTCATTATATCAAACTAAGGTTGATGAGTGGATGGATAAAAATGTTGATGAAAAATTCTCATCTAATAGAACTATGGCTATGAAATTACTACAAGAAGAAGCAGGACTTCAAGAAATTGTAAGGTTAGTAGGTAAGGATACTTTATCATTTGAAGACCAATTAAAACTTGAAGCAGCTAAAAGTATAAGAGAAGATTATTTACAACAAAATGCATTCCATGAACAAGATACTTATACTTCTCTTGATAAACAAAATAAGATGCTAAATATGGTATTGCACTTCTATAATCAAGCTCAAAAAGCTCTGAAAAAGAATGTATATGTAAATGATATATTAGAATTAGAAGTTAGAGAAAAAATTGCTAGAGCAAAATATTTATCAGAAGAAGATATATATAAGATAGATGAAATAAATAAAGAAGTTGAAGAAAAAATTAATGAACTTATCTCAAGACAAGGGGAGGTAATGTAGTGATTAAAGAATATAAAACAATTAATGAAATAGTTGGACCATTAATGACTGTTGAGGGAGTTGAAGGTGTAAGCTATGATGAATTAGTAGAAGTAGAAACACAAAATGGTGAAATAAGATTTGGAAAAGTTTTAGAAGTAAATGAAGATAAGGCAGTACTTCAGTTATTTGAATCACCAGCAGGTATAAATATGAGAGATTCTAAGGTTAGATTTTTAGGAAGACCTTTAAAATTAAGAGTTTCTGAAGATATGATAGGTAGAGTTTTTGATGGTTTAGGTAGAGAAAAAGATAATGGACCAAAAATAGTTGCTGAAAAATCTTTAGATATTAATGGACTTGCATTAAATCCAGTTGCAAGAGATTATCCATCTGAATTTATACAAACAGGTGTTTCTGCAATAGATGGATTAAATACTTTAGTAAGAGGACAAAAATTACCAATATTTTCTGGTTCAGGACTTCCTCATGCTGAACTTGCAGCTCAGATTGCAAGACAGGCTAGAGTATTAGGAGATGGAGAAAAATTTGCTGTAGTTTTTGCTGCTGTAGGAATAACTTATGAAGAAGCAGAGTTTTTCATTGAAGATTTTAAGAAAACAGGAGCTATAGATAGAGCAGTTCTATTTATTAATTTAGCTAATGATCCTTCAGTAGAAAGAATTGCAACACCAAGAATGGCATTAACTTGTTCAGAATATTTAGCATTTGAAAAAGGAATGAATGTTTTAACTATAATTACAGATTTAACAAATTATTGTGAAGCTTTAAGAGAAATTTCAGCTGCAAGAAAAGAAGTTCCTGGAAGACGTGGATACCCAGGATATCTATATACAGATTTATCAACATTATATGAAAGAGCTGGAAAACTAAAAGGGAAACCAGGATCTATTACTCAAATCCCGATATTAACAATGCCAGAAGATGATAAAACTCATCCAATTCCAGATTTAACTGGATATATTACTGAAGGACAAATAGTTCTTTCAAGAGAATTATATAAGAAGAATATAATGCCACCTATTGATGTTTTACCATCACTTTCAAGATTAAAAGATAAAGGTATAGGGAAAAATAAAACAAGAGAAGATCATGCAGATACAATGAATCAATTATTCTCAGCTTATGCAACAGGTAAGGAAGCAAAAGAATTGGCAGTAATATTAGGAGAATCTGCATTGTCTGATACAGATAAACAGTTTGCAAAATTTGCAACTGAATTTGAAGAAAAATATGTTGGACAAGGATTTACATTAAATAGAAGTATAATAGATACTCTTGAGCTTGGTTGGGATTTATTAAGAATATTACCTAAAAATGAGCTTAAGAGAATTAGAGATGAATACTTGGAAAAATATCTTGAAAAAAAGGATAATTAATTATGGCTAGATTAAATGTAAACCCAACAAGAATGGAGTTAAGTAAACTTAAAATAAAGTTGGTTACAGCTAAAAAAGGGCATAAATTACTTAAGGATAAGCAAGATGAATTAATGAGAATATTTATAGAAATAATAAAACAAAATAGAGAAATGAGAAAGAGAGTAGAGGACAAATTAATAGGTTCACTTAAAAATTTCGCTATATCTAAATCATTAATTTCAGAATCTTCTTTTGAAGAATCTGTTGCTGTTCCAAAGATTAGTTTTGAAGTAAATGTAGCGAAGAAAAATGTTATGAGCGTTAGAATACCTCAGCTTACTTTAGAAAAAAATGGTGATGATGATGATATTTACCCTTATTCATTTGCCTCTACAAGTTCAGAATTAGATATGGCTGTGGAAGATTTAAGTAATATTATGAATGAGTTATTAAAGCTTTCTGAAATTGAAAAATCTGCACAATTAATGGCAGATGAAATAGAAAAAACAAGAAGAAGAGTTAATGCTTTGGAATATATGACTATACCAACTTTAGAAGAAACAATAAAGTTTATTAGAATGAAACTTGATGAAAATGATAGAGGAGCTATCATTAGATTAATGAAAGCTGGAATAAAAAATTAATATATAGTAAATGGCGAATTATTTCGCCTTTTTTTATACTTTTGAATTAAAATTTCAAAAAATAATTAAAAAATGTAAAAAAATTTCATTCTAAGTAATTGACATTATAAAAAGTTAAGGTATAATATTAGCGTAGAAATATATATAGTATTAGGAGAGAATAAATGGCAGAAGTAAAATTAAAGAAGGTAGAGAAACAATATCCGAATGGATTTAAGGCTGTACATGGAATAGATTTAGAAATAAGAGATGGAGAGTTCATGGTATTTGTAGGGCCATCAGGATGTGCAAAATCAACGACACTAAGAATGATAGCAGGACTAGAAGATATAACAGGAGGAGAAATATATATAGGAGATACATTGGTAAATGATGTACCACCAAAAGATAGAGGGATAGCAATGGTTTTTCAAAACTATGCCCTATATCCACATATGAGTGTATATGAAAATATGGCATTTGGATTAAAACTAAAGAAGACACCAAAAGAAGAGATAGATAGAAGAGTAAAAGAAGCAGCAGAGAAATTAGAGATAACAGAGCTATTAGATAGAAAACCAAAGGAGATGTCAGGAGGACAAAGACAAAGAGTAGCCTTAGGACGTGCAATAGTAAGAGAACCCAAAGTATTCTTATTTGATGAACCATTATCAAACCTAGATGCAAAATTAAGAGTATCAATGCGTGTTAGGATAAA
>LJRV01000464.1 GCA_001612575.1 Streptobacillus notomytis | reverse complement strand
GACCACAAATTTGAAAGTGGTCTTCTAACCCTATTTTAATTCGTTAACTCTTGTTTTGATGAACGTGTATGAATTACTTCAAAATAGCTCGGTGGAGTGGGCACATGCCCACGTTCTCTTAATATTTTGTGCATACGCGGTAATTTAAAATATGGAACAGACGCCATTAAATGATGTTCCATGTGGTAATTGACATGAATAGGGGCCACAAAGCTTCTCGCAATCCAACCTGCACGTGTGGTACGAGTATTGGTTAAAGC
>LJRV01000463.1 GCA_001612575.1 Streptobacillus notomytis | reverse complement strand
CACAAGTACGCCCTATCTCTAATACATTTGGCAAATGCGACAAGTGTGGAACAATGTCAAACTCATTAGCACTGTAACTTTGCCCTATTTCATGGCCTTGAAAGAGCTTAAGTCGTGTATAAGCAACAATCTCTCCTGTCCATTTTTCTCTTAATACAGCATGCTCACAGCCAAAATCGTAAATATCTTGTTCTAAATTATCTTCAAACTGAATGCCGAATTGTTTACTAAATTTTTGTGCACGAAACCGTTGTACATCTTGTAATTCTTTTAAATTATCAACCCATTCAAAGCGGAATTGTGTTTGATTGTTAGCCTTATGGCGATTTAAAGGTAAAGTCCAGGTTTGGCGATAT
>LJRV01000462.1 GCA_001612575.1 Streptobacillus notomytis | reverse complement strand
CATAACCTAAACTGGTTTGCAGCGACAGACCAAAGTGTTGTTTGTAGAGAGATGGCAGCCAAGTCACCATGGCATTGTTCACCATATACACGCAAAACCACATGCCCCACAGGGTAAAGGTACGTTTGCGGTAGATGCCACGGAACAGCTCGCGCCAGTCGGTTTTTGCCATGCCTTGCGGGTTAATTTCTTTAACCACAGGTTCAGGCAAAGTTTTACCGCTTTTAATGGCACCGTCTTCAAAGCTTTTTACGACTTGATCGGCTTCTTTAAAACGGCCTTTTGAAGCAAGCCAGCGTGGTGACTCAGGCAAGAAAAACCGTAAAGGAATGACCAGTAAAGAAGGAACTAGGCCCACAATAAACATGACTTTCCAGCCGTAAATTGG
>LJRV01000461.1 GCA_001612575.1 Streptobacillus notomytis | reverse complement strand
GGAATAACGTGTGGCTCATGCATCCAGCGGTGTAATAGTGGTATATCTTGAGGATACTGAACCTGACGTAATGAGTAGCTAACATCATTTTCAATATATTCAAAATAATCTGGGAGCTTTTGTGAAAGCGTAAGCATTATAACGGTCCTTGCTATGATATAACCTATAATTGATAATGATAATCATTTTTATTTAAGATGCAAGCTTATTTTTACTATTTTTTTTATTGCATAAATTATGGACAAAAAATTCAGTTTTCCCCTGCTAATATTTAAGGTAC
>LJRV01000460.1 GCA_001612575.1 Streptobacillus notomytis | reverse complement strand
CCTCAAATTATTTTATTAAGTGTAAAACAGTTAACGACTATCGCAGCCTGGAACTGCGATAACAACCCATAAGCACATGGATTTTCCAGCAGTGAATGCTGACGCTCCAACTGCGCAACCGGTTTCTTTTTCATAACATTATTAAGCACATAACCGAACGTAAGTGTGACAGTTCGGCGAAACCACGAGAAAACTCTTGTTTTTACAAGAGCGCCCTTGTTCAGTCCTCCGGCGGGGAAAAATCGAAGTTTGGCCTGGCGGCGACTCAAG
>LJRV01000459.1 GCA_001612575.1 Streptobacillus notomytis | reverse complement strand
CATCTAATATTCCCATTAAATCAAACCTAAACACAACAAGATTAAATTCACTAGCCAAATATTTAATACTAACAACTATAGATTTTCTTATCATAAATCTAACACTTGCAACATCATATAAAGAACCAGTACCATTACTATTATGGAAATTTTCTATTTTCTTAAAAGCATCATTAGGTATATTTATAGATAATAAATGATCTATAGCATGATATACATTATTATACACTACATACATAATTACTCTTATACCAATTATATATAAAATAACCATCATTTACGTTAATTCATT
>LJRV01000458.1 GCA_001612575.1 Streptobacillus notomytis | reverse complement strand
AATCACCACAGTTTGTGAAGCCGGCGGAGAATACATACGCAACTGGGTTACTGCCCGGGTTCCAATCTGGGCAGTGGCGCCAAAAGTCTGTTGTTCAATCAGCAGGCGTCCCCATTCTGCGTTCAGGTCATCCCTTTCACGCATATAGGAACTCAGATCTCGGTAATCATGACGATATTGAAAAACCTGAAAAACCACCATGACCGCACTCATAAAAACCAGCAGTACCAGAACTGTGTAAACCACAATTTTCTTGAGAGCCGGTTTCTGCAAGAAAGGTTGTTCAGCTTTTTCTTCAACCACTTTTTTTTTCATTGTGCGCCTTACTATGCTAAGCGTTCTGCTACTCTTAACCAAGCACTACGTG
>LJRV01000457.1 GCA_001612575.1 Streptobacillus notomytis | reverse complement strand
AACGCAATGTTTCGTAGAACTCTTCTTTGCCTGGCACAGTTTTAGCGATATTAAACTGACCACCAATTTGATGACTTGCTTCAAAGATTTTAACTTGGTGTCCACGATCTGCCGCATATACAGCAAAACTTAAACCTGCTGGCCCGGCCCCAATGACGGCAATATTTTTCTGATTATGTGCTTCTTTAAAGATTAGTTCTGTTTCATAACATGCTCGAGGATTAACCAAACATGTTGCAATTTTCATAGAGAAAATGTGGTCGAGACAAGCTTGGTTACAGCCAATACACG
>LJRV01000456.1 GCA_001612575.1 Streptobacillus notomytis | reverse complement strand
TTTCGGGGAAATGTGCGCGGAACCCCTATTTGTTTATTTTTCTAAATACATTCAATTTCGTTCCACTGAGCGTCAGACCCCGTATAGTGTTTTGCAGTTTAGAGGAGATATCGCGATGCATACGCGGAAGGCAATAACGGAGGCAATTCGAAAACTCGGAGTCCAAACCGGTGACCTGTTGATGGTGCATGCCTCACTTAAAGCGATTGGTCCGGTCGAAGGAGGAGCGGAGACGGTCGTTGCCGCGTTACGCTCCGCGGTTGGGCCGACTGGCACTGTGATGGGATACGCGTCGTGGGACCGATCACCCTACGAGGAGACTCTGAATGGCGCTCGGTTGGATGACAAAGC
>LJRV01000455.1 GCA_001612575.1 Streptobacillus notomytis | reverse complement strand
TGTCTTAAGAAAAATTGTTGGTAAGGCTGGAATTGGGATTAATTATACATGGTAATTCTAAGTTTAAAGACTACAACGTTGTTGTAGTCTTTTTTTTAATATATACAATAAGTCTTGTGAAAAAATTATCATCATTTTCTTATTTTTTTAAAAAGGAGGGGGTATATGTATAAAAACTTGAATTTAATTGATGAAGTATGATATAATTACATATAATATAATTTAATAGGAGGAACAAAAATGGCATTAAAAAAAATGGGAAGACCAATGAAAATAATTACGGTCTTTATAGCAATTGCAATGCTAATTCCAGTATTTATGTCTGCTTATACGTATATTTCTAATAGAGAGAAAAAAACTGTTATGTTAAAAATAGATGGAGAAAAGATATATAAGGAAGATTTTGAAAAGAGATACAATGATTTTTCAAGACAAGTAGAAAGTTTAAGTGAACAAATAATTAAAGCTAAAAAATTAGATAAAGAAAAATTTCAATCATTACCTGATGAATTAGTAAAAGGATATGTTTTAGCTGGTCAAGTATATGAAGCTATAAATAAAGTTTTAACAAATGAATTAGGAGCAAGAGTATCAAGAAGTGAGATTGAACAAAAATTTAAAGAGTTAGAAGATCAACTTGGAGGAAGTAAAGGGTTAATTACTGCATTAAATGCACAGGGGCAAACTGTTGAGGGATTAAGATCAACAATTAAAACATTTTTATTAAATGATAAAAAATTAGATATTATTAAACAAAAGATTTCTGTTACTGATAAAGAAATTGAAGATAGATTTAATCAAAGAAAATTTACTGAATATGAAGATAAATCATTTGCAGAAGTTAAAGATGAAGTTAAGGATGAAATTTTAAGTGAAAAAGCTAAAATATATGAAAAATCATTAATAGAAAACAAGTTTAATAATGCTAAATTTTCTATAAGTGATAAGAGCATAGAACCAGCTTTAAATAAGTTAAAAGAGGTATTCTTTGAAAAAGAAGAATACAGATTTACATATATGGATGTATTATCTCAAGTTATAAATCTATTCTTTAAACAAGGTAATGGATATACTGAAGATTTTCAAAATATGATAAAGGGATTAATTGAATCAGATTTAGAAAAAAAGGTTAGAATTAAAGATAAGGCTATTGAGTCAGGATTAACATTAAATCAAGACTTATTACCTAAATATCAATTAGAATATATTGCAGAAGAATATGTAGCTAAATTAATAAGTTCATATGTTGCAAATGAAGAAGAAATGAGATCAATATTTAATAAATATAGAGGAGCTTTTGATATTCCACATACAGTAAGTGGAGAAATAATTGGTAAAGTATATATACCTAGTGATGATGATGCAAAAGAAACAGAAGCTAAAGTTATAGAATTAATGAAAGAGATAACTAAAGAGAATTTCGCAGAAAAAGCTAAAGAATTATCTAAGGATCCTGGAAGTGCAAATAATGGTGGAGATTTAGGCAAAGCAAATATTAATAATTTTGTACCTGAATTTAGAGCAGCAGTTGCAAAAGCAGAGGCCGGAAGTATAGTTGGACCAGTTAAAACACAATTTGGATATCATATTATCTTAGTTGAAGAAAAAGATAAGAATAATAAAGATATTGCAACTTTAAAACATATTTTAATAAGAGTTGAAGCTGGAGAAAAAACTAAAGAAGATACTAAAAATAAGGTATTAGAAATTAAAAATTTAATAACAAATAGTAAATTAACATGGGAAAATATTACTAGCGATACAACAGGTAAGTACAATGAATATGGGATTAAAGATCATTTCTCTAAAGTTAAAGAAAATGATAAATTACCTGTAGTTGGTTATGATAAAGCTGTAAATTCTAAGTTATTCTCTGCTAAAATAGGAGATTTTATAGAAATTTCATTAGATGATTCATTTGTAATTATTCAAAAGACAGAAGATACACCGTACAAAAAAGTTAGCTACAATGAAGTTAAAGATAAATTAAACTTTATAGCAGCAACTGAGTATGTTACAAGACATTTATTAGAAATATAATATAAATAAGGACAATCTTCTTTAGATTGTCCTTATTAAAAAATGGAGTGTAAAATGGAAAAAAAAATATCACCATATATTTTGATATTAATTTCATTTATATCAATAATAGTTGTTGGAGCAAGTATATTAACATTAAGCATTAGCTTAAAAAGTGGAGTTAAAATTTCATTTTTTGAAGCACTATTTACTGCAACTTCAGCTGTGACAGTAACAGGATTAACTCTATTAGATGTAAGTGAGACATTTAATGGCTTTGGTAATGTTATAATACTGATATTAATACAATTAGGTGGATTAGGTATATTAACTTTTTCTTCTTTAATAGTATTATTAGTGTCAAAGAAAATAGGATACTATACTAAAAAGATTGTAAAAGAAGATTTGAACTTTGAAGATAATTTTGATATTTATTTATATATTAAAAAAGTAGCTATGGTTGTATTTGGTATAGAAATATTAGGTGCGATTTTTCTTCTTTCAGATTTTTTAAAAAAATATAGTGTAGGTAAAGCAATTTTTTATTCAATTTTTCATTCTATTTCTGCATTTTGTAATGCAGGTTTTTCGCTGTATTCAAACAATTTGGAAGGTTTTGTTGATAATGTTTATGTAAATATTATTATTGCTTTTTTAATTTTTACAGGTGGAGTTGGGTTCGCAGCTATTATAGATATATATGAGTATATTCAAGGAAGAGGAAGAAGATTAACAATCAATACTAAATTTTCTTTATATATTACAGTTTCTTTACTATTCATAGGAATGTTCTTGTTTTTAATATTTGAGTATACGAATAATAATAGTATAGGTGATTTACCTTTTTTAAAGAAGATACTGGCTAGTTTCTTCCAATCTGTAAGTTTAAGAACTGCAGGTTTTAATACAGTAAATTTAAATGAACTTAGATTACCGACAGTACTGGTTTCATGTATATTAATGTTTATTGGAGCATCTTCTGGTTCAACAGGTGGTGGAATAAAGACAAATACAGTAGGTATAATATTTTTAGGTATAAAAGCTTCTATGAAAAATAGGGAAGAAATAGTATTTTCAAAAAGAAAAATTTCATTTAAGACTTTTAATAAGGCAGTAGCCTTGTTATTCGTAGCATTATCATACTTGTTTATAATTTTCTTATTAATGAGCATTTTTGAAAATGATAAAAATATGGTAAAGGTCTTATTTGAATTAATTTCTGCTATGGGAACAGTGGGGTTAAGTATGGGGATTACTGCATCACTTACAATATATTCTAAAATATTGTTAATAATTACAATGTTTTTAGGAAGAGTTGGATTATTAACAGTAATATTAGCATTATCTAGAAGTACAGAAAAAGGTAAATATGTTTATCCAGAGGGAAATATATTAATTGGTTAGGAGAATTATGAAGAATTTTTTAGTAATTGGATTAGGAGAATTTGGTAAATCTGTAGCAAAAACATTGTATAGAAATGGAAATACAGTACTAGCTCTTGATTCATCAGAAGAATTAGTTAGACAGGCATTAGATGAAGAAATAGTAGATGAAGCAATAATATTAGATGTAACTGAAGAAACAACTTTAAAAAATGTAATAAAAGATGATTTTGAAATTGCATTTGTTTGTATAGGAAGTAATATACAATCAAGTATACTGGTTACTTTACATTTAAAAGAACTTGGTATAAAGAAAATAATATGCAAGGCTGTTTCACATACTCAAGGTAAGGTACTTAAAAAAATAGGTGCAGATATGGTTGTTTATCCAGAAGAATCTATGGGAGAAAAAATTGCACTTGCATCTCTTAGACCTACAGTGGTAGAGCATTTTAGATTTTCTGAGGAATATTCAGTATTTGAATTAATTATGCCAGAAGAATTTGTAGGTAAAACTTTAAAAGAACTTGATTTAAGAACTAAATATGAAGCTAATGTTATTGCTGTTAAATATGCAAATGGAGCAATGAATGTTACACCAGATCCTAACGATATGTTAAAAAAAGATGAAACATTAATATTATTACTTAAAACAGAGATGATAGACAAAATAATAAAATAGGGGTGAATATGGAGAATAAATATGACTTATTAGTTATAGGTGCAGGTCATGCTGGTATAGAAGCTGCACTAGCAAGTTCTAGACTTGGATTAAAGACAGCTATGTTTACAATTACTTTAGATAATATAGGGGTTATGTCTTGTAATCCATCTATAGGGGGACCAGCTAAATCACATTTAGTTAAAGAATTAGATGCCTTAGGTGGGCAAATGTCAAAGACTATAGATAAATCTTTTGTTCAAATTAGAGTATTAAATACTAAAAAAGGTCCAGCTGTTAGATCATTAAGATCACAGGCTGATAGAAAAATTTATGCTAGAAATATGAAAAAAATAGTTGAAAATCAAGAAAATCTTGATGTAGTTCAAGATATAGTTACAGAATTAATATATGAAAAAGATGATAAAAAAGATTTTGTAGTTAAAGGATTAAAAACTAAAAATGGTTTAGAATTTTCAGCTAAAAGTATAATAATATGTTCTGGAACTTTTTTAAATGGATTACTTTATGTTGGAGATAAAATAATTGAAGGTGGAAGAATGGGAGAATTATCGGCTAAAGATTTAACTAGTTCTTTAATTGATATGGGATTAAATGTTAGAAGATTTAAAACAGGAACTTCACCTAGAATAGATGCTAGAACAATTAATTTTGATATATTAGAAGAACAACCTGGTGAAACTTCTAAGATTATTAAGTTTTCAAGTTCTACACCTAATGAAGTAATTGAAAATACTAAACAACTTTCATGCTATATTACAAGAACAAATTTAGATTTACATAAAATAATTAGAGATAATTTAAATAGATCACCTTTATTTAATGGTACAATAAAAGATTCTGTAGGACCAAGATATTGTCCTTCTATTGAGGATAAAGTAATCAAATTTAATGATAAAGATTCACATCATCTATTCTTAGAACCAGAAGGATTTGATACAAATGAAGTATATATATCAGGACTTTCTACATCATATCCAGCTGATTTACAACAAAAAATGGTAAGACAAATTGAAGGATTAGAAAATGCAAGAATAATGAGATATGGATATGCAGTAGAATATGATTTTGTAAATCCTAATGAACTTGAATACACACTTGAAACTAAAAAAGTTAAAGGATTATACTTAGCAGGACAAATAAATGGTACTAGTGGATATGAAGAAGCAGCTGTTCAGGGATTAATTGCTGGTATAAATGCAAGTTTAGCAATTAAAGGAGAAAAACCTTTATTACTTGAGAGAAATAGTTCATATATTGCAACATTAATAGATGATTTAATTACTAAAGAAATTGAAGAACCATATAGAATGTTTACAGCAAGATCTGAGTATAGATTAATACTTAGAGAAGATAATGCTGATTTAAGATTATCACATATAGGACATAAAATAGGTTTAGTTGATGATATGACATATTCTAAAGTGTTAGAAAAACTTAAAAATGTAGAAAAAACTATAAAAATACTTGAAGATACTAAACTTGGATTAAGTAATAAGAAATTAGTGGAAGTTTTAGAAAAAAATAATGAGAGTTTAAAGAGCGGAACAACATTAAAAGAATTATTACGTAGACCTAGTTTTACATATGATGATATTAAATATATAGCAGAAGATATAGAAATGGAAAATATATATTTTGATGATGAAACAGAATATCAAATTGAGGTACAGATTAAATATGAAGGATATGTTAATAAAGCAAATTCAATGATAGAAAAGCAAAGAAAATTAGAAGAAAAAATAATACCAGCTGAATTAAATTTTTTAGACATCAAAGGAATAACTGGAGAAGCTAAACAGAAATTAAATGAAAGAAAGCCTCATACTGTTGGTCAAGCATCACGTATTGCAGGAGTAACACCTGCTGATATTTCTGTATTATTAATGTACCTAGATGGAAAAATTAAACTATAGAAAGGAGAATAAATGGAGAAAAATGAAAAGACCTTTTCAAAAAAGAAAAAGGAAATAGGAGAAAAAATAAAGGCTGTTAAGCAATTATTTGAAGAAGAAATAAAAGAAATTAAAGAAAAACCATTGGTAAAAAAAGTTAAAAAAAATAGAAAAAAAGCTTTAGAAAAAGTAAATGTAGAAGAAAGTAAAGATATTACTACTGATAAGACATATATAATTCCGCTGGGGGGTATAGAAGAAATTGGTAAAAATATTACAGTTATTCAGTATAGAGATGAGATGATAGTTATTGATGCTGGATTAACTTTTCCAGAAGATGAACATCTGGGAGTAGATTTAATTATACCAAGCTTTGAGTATTTATCATCAAATTTATCTAAAGTTAAGGGATTACTTATTACTCATGGACATGAAGATCATATAGGAGCAGTACCTTATTTTTATCAAAAATTAGGATCAGATATACCTATGTATGGGGGGAAATTAAGTTTAGAGTTAGCTTTAGCTAAATTTGAGAAAGTTACTGTAAAAAAACCTAAATGTGTTTATATATCTAATAGAAACGAAATTAAAATTGGAAAATATTTTACTGTTGAGTTTGTAACTGTAACACATTCAATCCCAGATTGTTATGCAATTAGAGTTAAAACACCTACAAGTACAATATTACATACAGGAGATTTTAAAGTTGATTTAACACCTATTAATGATGAAAAATTTGATTTTGGAAGACTTGCAAGTATAGGAGAAGAAGGGGTAGATTTACTATTATCTGATAGTACTAATGCTCAAGTTCCAGGTTCTACTCCATCTGAATCAACAGTAGGAAGAAGTATAGATGCAGAAGTTGCTAAGGCTAAAGGAAGGGTAATACTTGCATCATTTGCTTCACATGTACATAGAATACAGCAAATTATACTTATAGCACAAAAATATGGTAGAAAAGTTGCTATAGATGGTAGAAGTATGATAAAAATATTTGAAATTTGTTCAAAACTAGGTTATTTAAAAATACCTAGAAATATGATAATCACTTTAGAACAAGCTGAAAAAATGCCGGAAAATAAGGTGATGATAATTTGTACAGGAACTCAAGGTGAACCATTATCAGTTCTTTCAAGGATAGCAAATGGTACTCATAAATCAATATTTCTTAGAGCAAATGATAGGGTAATTATTTCAGGATCACCTATACCAGGTAATGAAAAAGCTGCGTATAAGAATATAAATCAACTTCTTAAAAAAGAGGCTTCTGTAATATTTGAAAAAGTTATGGGTATACATGTTTCAGGTCATGGATGTCAAGAAGAACAAAAACTTATGATAAATTTAATTAAACCTAAATATTTTATGCCTGTTCATGGTGAATATGTAATGCTTAAAAAACATAAAGAACTTGCTATGGAAGTTGGAATGCCAGAAGAAAATATTATACTTGCAGAAAATGGATTTAAACTTGAGCTAACACCTAATAGTTTTAAAACAGTTGGTAAAGTTCCAAGTGGAGCTGTGTATATTTACGGAGATAGTGTTGGTAATGTAAGAGAACATATATTAAAAGAAAGACAAATTTTAGCAGATAATGGAGTTCTTGCTATATCTGTAGTTCAAAATTCTGACTTAAAATTCATAGGAGATCCTATAATATTTAGTAAAGGATTTTTATACAAAAAAGATGATATTACATCACAAATTACTGAAAATATGAAAGAAATTATTAAGGTGAAATTGGAATTTTTAGAGCAAAAACAAGAACAAGATATTGAGAAGATAAAGATGGGAATAACAAATACTTTAAACAATTTCTTTAATGATAATATAGGTAAAGTACCAACAGTTATAGTTACAGTAGTTAGAGTTTAAGAGGTAATCAATATGGAACTTATATTAAAGGATAGCGTTAATTTTAATTTTAATATATCAGATTTTACGTTAGATCCACTAAATTATACATTAATTACGACTGGAGATTCTTTAAATTTTCTAAGTAATATGAAAAAGATAAAAAGTATAAAAGGTAAAATGAAAGAATCTTTAAGTATTAGATTTATTAAATATGAAAATCAACTTTTTCAAAGCAATGATTTTTTTGTTACATGTACTAATAATAAGGTATATAAGGTGGATGGGAAAAGAAGAAAAATAGTAGAAGAAATAACTTTACCTTTAAATAATATTGAAAATGTAATAGTAAGTAAAACAGGTAAATTAGCATATATTTCAAATGGTATTTTGTATATAAATGATATAGATTTAGAAAATCTTAAAGCTTTTCCATTAACTGAATTAGGAGAAGGAAGATTTAAAATATATGTTAGTGATGAAAATATATTAATAAAACATAGAAAAATGTATGAAAGTAGTATAAATGTCTTATTATTTTCTTTACAATATTTGAAAGAAATTTTCAAAATTACTTCAACTACAAATCATATTTATTCTAAAATTGTTGATCTTAATTATTTAGCTTCAACTGATGAGGGGTATATTGAAATATGGGATATTTTAGAATCACAGATTAAATATTCATTTAAGGTGTCAAGTTATAAGATAACATATATAGAAAATGATGATAACTTCTATTATTTTGGTAATATTAATGGAGAATTAATAGTTACTGATTTTGAGTTAAATGAAATTAATAAAATTAAGGTCTTTCAAGATGAAATAAAGAAAATAAAAATTTTCAATTCAAAGATATATATATTATCATTTAACAATAGAATGAAAGTATTTGATATAGTAAATAATGAAAATGAATTTGATGATATAGTAAATAATTTTATGCAAGAATATGGTATACATGAAAGTTATAAAGAATTTTTTAATTTTGATAAAGTAATTAAAATTAAAGGATTTATAGATAATTTAGAAGCAGATCATATAGAGTATACACCTAGTGCTGAAAAAATATTTAAGGCACTTAGTCAAAATCTTTATGATATTAAAGTATGTATTATGGGAAAAGATCCATATTTTCAAAAGGGTGTAGCAACTGGACTTGCATTTGAAGTAAATAGTAAGAGTTGGATGGACGAAAAAGTAAATACATCACTTAAAAATATTTTGAAGTTAATTTATAAAACATATACAGGAAATATAGCTGATATATCAGATATCAGAAATAAGATATTAAAAAAAGAATTTAACATTTTATCACCTAATATGATATTTAAAAATTGGCAAAAACAAGGTGTGTTATTATTAAATTCATCACTAACTACAATTGTTGATAAAGCTGGTGCTCATCATAAGTTTTGGGAAAATATTATTAATGAATTAATTGAATATATTAGTAATAAAAATCCTAATATTACTTATCTTTTATGGGGAAATGATGCTGCAATTATGGAAAAGCATATTCTAGATGGAGAAATAATTAAACATAATCATCCAGCTATTTGTGGAAATCTAAAAAATCAGAATGACTTTATGTTAGGTAAATCTTTTGAAAAAACTAAAAAATATATAAATTGGTTAGGAGTATAAAAATGAATAAAATTTTATTAGAAGGATTAACTTTTGATGATGTATTATTAATTCCTCAAAGTTCAAGTGTAATACCAAGTGAGGTAGATTTAAAAACTAAGCTAACGAAGAGATTAACATTAAATGTACCAATTATTAGTGCAGCAATGGATACAGTTACGGAAGCAGAACTTGCAATAGCTATAGCAAGAGAAGGTGGAATAGGATTTATTCATAAAAATATGACTATAGAAAGACAAGCTGATGAAGTAAATAAGGTTAAAATATTTGAAAGTGGTATGATAACTAATCCTATTACTTTAAATATTGGTTCTGATTTACAAGAAGCTAGTGATATAATGAAAAAATATAAGATATCTGGATTACCAGTTATAAATAGTGAAAATGAATTATTAGGTATAATAACAAATAGAGATTTAAAATATAGGGAAGATTTAAGTTCTAAAGTTATAGATATTATGACTAAAGAAAATTTAATAACAGCAAAAGTTGGAACAACTTTTGAAGAAGCTAAAAGAATCTTATTAGAACATAGAATAGAAAAATTACCTATAGTTGAAAATGGTAAATTAAAAGGATTAATTACTATTAAAGATATAGATAATGTTGCAAATTATCCTAATGCATGTAAGGATGAAAAAGGAAGATTAAGAGTTGGAGCAGCAGTGGGAATAGGAGCAGATACATTAAGAAGAGTTAAAGCCTTAGTAGATGCAGGAGTAGATATTATTACTGTTGACTCTGCTCATGGACACTCAAAGGGTGTAATTGAGAAGATAAAAGAAATTAGAAAAGAATTTCCAAACTTAAATTTAATAGGTGGAAATATAGTTACAAAACAAGCTGCGATTGATTTAGTAGAAGCTGGGGTAGATGCTGTAAAAGTTGGAGTAGGACCAGGATCTATTTGTACAACTCGTGTTGTATCAGGTGTTGGTATGCCACAATTATCTGCTGTAATGGAAGTGGCAGAATACTGTAATGAAAGAGGAATAGGAGTAATTGCAGATGGAGGAATAAAACTTTCAGGAGACATAGTTAAAGCTATAGCGGCAGGAGCAGATTGTGTAATGTTAGGTGGATTACTTGCTGGAACTTATGAATCACCAGGAGAAGAGATACTATATAATGGTAGAGCATATAAAAGTTATGTAGGCATGGGTTCATTAATAGCTATGAAAAGAGGAAGTAAGGACAGATATTTCCAACTTGAATCTGCTACAGATAAATTAGTTCCAGAAGGTATAGAATCTATGGTTCCTTTAAAAGGGAAATTAAAAGATGTTTTATTCCAATTATGTGGAGGATTACGTTCAGGTATGGGATATTGTGGAACTCCTACTATAGAGGATTTAAAAATTAATGGAAGATTTGTTAAAATTACTAATGCAGGATTAAAAGAATCACATCCACACGATGTTATAGTAACAAAGGAAGCCCCAAATTATAGCGGAATTAAATAGGAGAAATATGTTACTTTTTGATCTAAATAATAAAGAAGAAAAAAAGAAAGAGTATGAAAAATTAATAAAAGATATAGAGATATTCAACCACCATTACTATAATTTAGATGAAAGTTTGATTACAGATCAAGAATATGATGAATTGTTAAAAAGATTAGAAATATTAGAAAAAGAATTTCCTGAATTAAAACTAAAAAATTCTCCAACAGAGATTATAGGTGGAAAATCTAGTGATAAATTCAAAAAAGTAAAACATAAAAAATCTATGTTAAGTCTTTCTAATACATACTCTATGGAAGATTTAAAAGCTTTTGATCAAAGAGTAAAGAAAGAAGTTGGTAGTAACGTTGAATATGTATTAGAATTAAAATTAGATGGTTTAAGTATTAGTTTAATTTATGAAAAAGGTAGATTAATACAAGCAATTACTCGTGGAGATGGTAGTGTAGGTGAAGATGTTACTGAAAATGTAATACAAATATCAAGTATACCTAAGATATTAAAAGATGAAATTGATCTAGAAATAAGAGGAGAGATAGTTTTACCTCTTAAAGAGTTTGAGAGAATTAACAGAGAAAGAGAAGAAAATGGAGAAACGGTTTTTGCTAATCCTAGAAATGCTGCTTCTGGAACAATTAGACAACTTGATAATACTATAGTAAAAGATAGAAATCTTGATTGTTATCTATACTATTTAGTTGATTCTGAAAAATATGGTTTAAAAACTCAATTAGAATCCATAGAATATATTAAAAAACTTGGATTTAAAACCACAGGTGTATTTATTAAATCTGATAAAATTGAAGATTTAGAAAAAGAAATAGAATATTGGGATAATAATAGAAAAAAACTAGAATATGAAACAGATGGATTAGTGATTAAAGTAAATGAATATAATTTACATAGTTTATTAGGATATACTGCTAAATCTCCAAGATGGGCTATAGCATATAAGTTTAAAGCAGAACAAAAAGAGACTAAGATGCTAGATATAAGTTTTCAGGTAGGTAGAACAGGTGTTATTACACCTGTTGCTGAGTTAGAACCTGTACATATATCTGGATCTATTTTAAAACGAGCTTCTTTACATAATATTGATGAGATTAAAAGATTAGGATTAAAAATTGGTGATATTGTAATAGTTGAAAAAGCTGCAGAAATCATTCCACAGGTAGTAAAAGTACTAGTAGAAAAAAGAACGGGCGTTGAAAAAGATATTGAAATTATAGAAAAATGTCCAAGTTGTGGAAATGATGTAATTAAAGAAGAAGGACAGGTAGCTCTTAAATGTAAAAATTCTAATTGTATAGAAAAATTAAAAAGAAAAATTGAATATTTTGTAAGTAGAGATGCTTTAAATATTCAAGGTTTAGGAAATAAGATAGTTGATAGATTTGTAGATTTAGGATATATTAAATCTATAACAGATGTATTTAAACTTGAAAATTATAAAGAAGAATTAATAAAGTTAAAGAAAATGGGCGCTAAAAGCGTTGAGAAGTTATTAAATAATATAGAAGAAGCTAAAAATATAAGTTTTGAAAAATTATTTTATTCTTTAGGTATAGAATATGTTGGTAAAACTACATCAAAATTAGTGGTATCGCATTTTGGAAATATAGAAAATATTATTAATTCTGATTTAGAAGAATTTACATTAATAGAAGGTGTAGGAGATAAAGTAAGTTTATCTATTTATAATTATTTTAGAGATGATGAAAATATTTCTTTAATAAATGAAATTAAAAATATTGGTTTTAATTTAAGTTTTGAAAAAGAACAAATATTAAGTAATGAGTTTATAACTAATAAAAAGTTTTTAGCTACAGGTAAATTTGAAAACTATAGTCGTGAAGAAATTAAAGAAATTATTGAAAAAAATGGTGGAATATATTTATCAGGAGTAAGTAAAAACTTAGATTATTTAATAATTGGTGAAAAATCAGGCTCTAAATTAAAAAAAGCAGAACAATTGGGGATAAAGATTATAACAGAGGAAGAATTTTTAAAATTAAGTAATTTGAAAGGAAGATAGAAAAATGTTAGTACCAACAGGATATAGGTCAAGCCTAGATATTATGCAAACAGAAATTGCAATTAAGGAAATAAAAGATTTTTTTGAAAGAGGATTAGCTGATGCGTTAAATTTAACAAGAATTTCAGCACCTTTATTTGTAATAAAATCTACAGGATTAAATGATAATTTAAATGGAGTTGAAAGACCTGTAGCATTTACGATGAAAGATGATAATGAAAATACACTAGAAATTATACATTCACTTGCAAAATGGAAGAGAATGGCTTTAAAAAGATATGGAATTAAGGAAAATCATGGAATATATACAGATATGAATGCTATAAGACGTGATGAAGATTTAGATAATACTCATTCTATATATGTAGATCAATGGGACTGGGAATTAGTTATTTCAAGAGAAACTAGAAATAGAGGATTAGAATTTTTAAAGGAAGTAGTAACTAAGATTTATAAAGTATTTTTAGCTACAGAATCATATGTTAATATGAAATACCATGAGTTAAAACAATTACTTCCTAATGATATTTATTTCTTAACTTCACAAGAACTTGAAGATATGTATCCAAATTTAAGTCCAAAAGAGAGAGAAAATGAAATTACTAAAAAACATAAAGCTGTATTTTTAATGCAAATAGGTAAGGCTTTAAATAGTGGAGAAAAACACGATGGTAGAGCTCCAGACTATGATGATTGGGAATTAAATGGAGATATATTAGTATGGAATGATATTTTAGAATCTGCATTTGAGTTATCATCTATGGGAATTAGGGTAGATAAGGAATCACTTAAAAAACAATTAGAAATATCAGGAAATAAAGATAGAGAGAATTTAGATTATCATAAAATGTTATTAAATGATGAATTACCTTTAACAATAGGTGGTGGATTAGGGCAATCAAGAATTTGTATGTTCTTATTACAAAAAGCACATATAGGAGAAGTTCAAGCATCTATATGGACTAAAGAAACAGAAGAAGAATGTTTAAAAAATGGAATAAATTTACTATAATATCATAAAATAAGGTGGTAGAAATGAAAGATATAGAAAAATGTTTGAAAGAAAGAGGGATTAAACCTTCTATACATAGAATTAAAATACTGGATTATCTTCATTCAAATCATGTTCATCCAACAGCAGATAGAATATATAAAGATTTATTGCCAGAATTACCTACATTATCAAAAACAACAGTATATAATACTTTAAATCTTTTGGTGGAAAATAAGATTGCAAATGCTATTGTAATAGAAGGAAATGAAACTAGATATGATGTAGAAGATTACCCACATGGACATTTTAAATGTTTGAAATGTAATAAAATGGTTGATTTTAAAATAGATTATTACAAAATGGATTTAGAAAAATTAGGAAATATTTACATGGATGAAATAATGTTTTATATCAAAGGTTTATGTGAAAAATGCAAAAATTGACAAAATATATACTTGCATATATAATTTATATAGTTAATATATAGAAAAAAATTTAAAAATGTAGTAAAATCTAAAATAAGTTAAATATATAAATGAAAGGAGTAGATAAATATGGGAGATAATCAACAATCTGAGATACTTTTGGAAATAAAAGATTTAATCACAAGTTTTCGTATAAAAGATATATATCATAATGCCGTTGATGGTGTTAGTTTTCATTTGAAAAAAAATGAAGTATTAGCCATAGTTGGTGAGTCAGGATGTGGTAAATCCACGCTTGCGACTTCAATAATGGGATTACATAACCCTATATATACAAAAGTTTCTGGAGAAATTAAATTTGAAGGGAACAATTTAGTTGATTTTACAGAAAAAGATTTTAATAATATAAGAGGAGCTAAAATTGGAATGATATTCCAAGATCCTTTATCTGCATTAAATCCATTAATGAAAATAGGAGATCAAATAGAAGAAGGATTAAAATATCATACAACTTTAACATCTGAAGAAAGAAAAAATAGAGTAAAAGAATTAATTGTAAAAGTTGGTATTAATAATCCAGAAAGAGTTATGAATCAATTTCCTCATGAATTATCAGGAGGTATGAGACAAAGAATAATAATAGCTATAGCACTTTCATGTAAACCTGACATTTTAATTGCTGATGAACCAACAACAGCACTTGATGTTACTATACAAGCTCAAATATTAGACTTACTTCGTGAATTACAATCTGAAATTGGAGCAGGAATAATATTAATAACACATGATTTAGGAGTTGTAGCAGAAATTGCTGATAGAGTAGCGGTAATGTATGCGGGTGAAATTGTAGAAATAGCTACAGTATATGACTTGTTTAAAAATCCAAAACATCCGTATACTAAATCATTATTAAGCTCAATACCACAAATGGATTCAAATTCAGAAGATGATTTACATGTAATACATGGAACTGTTCCATCTTTAAAAAATTTACCAAGAGAAGGTTGTAGATTTAGATATAGAATACCTTGGATTGCTGAAAATGAGCATGAAGAAATACCAACTTTACATGAAGTTGAAGAAGGACATTTCGTAAGATGTACTTGTTATAAAAACTTCTATTTTACAAAAGAAGGTGAGAATTAGTGAACAAATTAATTAAATTAGAAGGACTTAAAGTTCATTATCCAATCAGAGGAGGTTTTTTCAATACTATTAAAGATTATGTTAGAGCTGTTGATGGCGTTAGCATGGAAATAGAAAAAGGAAAAACTTATGGATTAGTAGGTGAATCAGGTTCTGGAAAGTCAACTATAGGGAAATCAATTATTGGGTTAGAAAAAATTACTGAAGGTAAATTGTTTTATGAAGGTGAAGAAATAAACTTAAATAGAGTTAAGAGAAAATCAATGTATAGAAAAAATGTACAAATGATATTCCAAGATTCTATGTCTTCATTAAATCCTAAGAAAAGAGTTATTGATTTATTATCAGAACCATTAAAGAACTTTGAAAATTTTACTCCAGATCAAGAAAGAAAAAGAGTAATTGAATTATTAGAAATAGTAGGAATGACAGAAGATAATATAGTTAAGTATCCACATGAATTTAGTGGAGGACAAAGGCAAAGATTAGGAGTTGCAAGAGCTATAGCAACTAATCCTAAATTGATAATTGCAGATGAACCAGTGTCAGCACTTGATTTATCTGTCCAAGCACAAGTATTAAATTATATGAAAAAAATACAAAAACACTTAGGTTTAAGCTATATTTTCATATCACATGATTTAGGTGTAGTAAAACATATGTGTGATCATATATCTATAATGTATAAAGGTAGATTCGTTGAAACAGGAAATAAGAATGTAATTTATTCTAATCCAAAACACATTTATACTAAGAGATTAATAGCTGCTATACCTGATGTTAATCCTCTTATTAGAGATGAAAAAAGAGACTTTAGAATAAAAGTTGATAAGGAATACAAAGAATTAGAAAAAATATATTATGATGAAAAAGGAAGAGTATTTGATTTAAAATTATTAGATTCTTCTTCTGATCATTATGTAGCTTTAAATAAAGGAGGTAAATAAGCATGTGGAAAACAGTATTAAGAAGAGTTTTAGCAATGATTCCTCAATTATTTATCTTAAGTATAATAGTATTTGTTGTTGCTAAATTAATGCCAGGAGATCCATTTACTGGATTAATTTCACCTACAACACCTCCTGAAGCTATTGAAAAATTGAGAAGAGAAGCAGGATTATATGACCCTTTATATACTCAATACGTAAATTGGATGAGTAGAGCTTTTCATGGTAATTTTGGTATAAGTTATACATATAAATTACCTGTTACAAGAATTATAGGAGAGAGAATATATAATACATTCTTTCTATCATTATTATCTGTTATATTAATGTATTCTATAGCATTACCATTAGGGATATTAAGTGGAAGATATAATGGATCAAGATTAGATAAAATTGTAACAGTGTATAATTTTGTAAGTTATGCAATGCCTACATTTATTTTATCTTTATTAATGGTATTTATATTTGGATATAAATTTAGAATATTCCCAACTGGAGGATCAGTTGATTTAGGATACACTCCTGGAACTTTAGATTATGTAATTAATAAAATATATCATTTGATATTGCCAGCAACAACATATGCATTACTTGGAACTACATGGACTATTAGATATTTAAGAAGTGAAATTATAGATTCTAAGTCATTAGATTATGTTAAAACAGCAAAAGCAAAAGGTGTGCCAGAGTCAGTAGTTTATTCAAGACATATATTTAGAAACTCTGTTTTGCCTATTGCAGCATTTTTAGGTTATACAATTACAGGATTATTTGGAGGATCTATATTTATAGAAACAATATTTAATTATCCTGGTATGGGACAATTATTTATTTCTTCAATATCATCAAGAGATTATTCAGTTATTACAACATTAATATTATTTTATGGATTTTTAAGTTTATTAGGATCATTATTATCTGATATTTTATTAATGATAGTAGATCCAAGAATAAGAATAGAGTAAAGGAGGAGAAAATGAAGACAGAAGAAAAACTAGAAAAAGATGAACTTATTGAAGATAGTTTAGCAAATGAAGTACCTTCAAGTTTTAATGTAATTAAAAGAGAATTTCAAAAAGATAAAGTTGCTTTATTTTCTCTAACTTTATTATCAATATTAATAATAATAATATTTTTCTCAGCTACTTTTTTATTAGATGTAGAAGATGTAATGAAGGTTAGATTATTAGATAAGTATGCAGCACCACTTGAAGGATATTGGTTGGGGGCTGACTATGGAGGACGTAGTATACTTGGTCAGTTAATTATTGGAGCTAGAAATTCTATAGTAATAGGATTTTCAGTTACTATTATTACTTCATTTATAGGTATATTTGTTGGAGTAATTATTTCATATTATGGTGGTTGGATAGAAAATATTTCAATGAGAATAATAGATTTCATAAGTATATTACCAACTACGTTGATAATTATAGTATTTGTTACTATAGTACCAAGATATAATGTTGTTACATTTATATTAATAATGTCAATTTTCTATTGGACAGGAACTGCAAGATTAATTCGTGGTAAAGTATTATCAGAAGTAAGAAGAGATTATATAAATGCATCAAAAACTATGGGAACTAGTGATGTTAAAATAATATTTAGAGAATTACTTCCAAATATTTCATCATTAATTATAGTTGGATTAACTTTAGGATTTGCAAGTAACTTAGGTATAGAGACTGGATTAACATTCTTAGGATATGGTTTACCGCCTCAAGTTCCTTCTTTAGGAATTTTAATAAGTTATGCAACTGCACCAGAAGTACTTGCTGATAAATGGTGGGTATGGATGCCAGCATCAATATTAATATTAATAATAATGTTATGCATTAACTATATAGGAGAAGCATTAAAGAGAGCTAGTGATGCTAGACAGAGATTAGGATAAAAAATTAAAAGGATTAACTTATTAGTTAATCCTTATTTTTTATATTTTGTTAAAACTTCACAACCATTTTCTGTAACAAATATATCATCTTCTATTCTTATTCCAACTTTATTTGGTATATATATACCTGGTTCTATTGTAAATGTCATTCCAACTTCTAATAAATCTGTTGTTTTTTGAGATACATCAGGATATTCATGGCAATCCATACCTATTCCATGTCCTAGTCTATGATTGAAATATTCTCCATATCCCTCATTAGTTATAATATCTCTTGCAATTTTATCAATAGAAGAAAAACTAACACCTGGCTTTACAGCTTTAATAGCTTCTGTATTTGCTTTAAGAACTAAATCATATATAGATTTATCAAATCTACTTACCTTACCAAATTCCATACATCTAGTAATATCACTAGCATAACCTTTATAATAGCAACCTAAATCTAATAGGACATACTCATTATCTTTTAATTTTCTATCCCCACTTTCACCATGAGGGTTTGCAGCATTATCACCAAATAAAACTATAGTATCAAAACTCATTTTAGAAACACCATATTTTTTTATTTCATTTTCTATTATTGATTTTAATTCTAGTTCTGTTATACCTTTTCTAATATTATTTTTAGCAATTTCCATACATTTATCAGCTAAATTTGCAGCTTTTCTCATAAATTCTAATTCTAGATCAGATTTTTTCTTTCTAAGATTACGGACTAAATGAGAGACATCTTTTATTTCTTTAACTTTAAATGTTTCTAATATTGCCTCATATCTTAATACAGTAAGATGTTCTTTTTCTATACCAAGACTAGATATATTATTAGTAAATTCATGTAACTTAGTATACGGACTT
>LJRV01000454.1 GCA_001612575.1 Streptobacillus notomytis | reverse complement strand
CAGCTATTTATTGGAGGGCTTTTATCCAGCCGCTTGCAAAAGGCGAATGCTGAAATCCAGGAGAGCGGTATTTTTTGTTTGGAATATATGGCTCGTGATATACGGCTTCTAAATTATGGAATTGTTGTAACTCCCCAATTAACAGATACAACGGCTTGGGGAGGTATTGTCTTAACAGGTTCAACAGCAACAAATGCCAACCATATTAATTTTATTCCAAAAGTTGATACAAATACTTATATTCCGGTAGCGTTATTAAGCCGTTGTGCAGGTG
>LJRV01000453.1 GCA_001612575.1 Streptobacillus notomytis | reverse complement strand
CTCGTGGGCTCGGTATGAATACACTGATCATGACAGCACTTATGTTGTTATGTAGTGGTGTAATGAATCTGACCCCATGGGGTGGTCCTACTGCCCGTGCAGCAAGTGCGCTCCAAGTTGACCCAAGCCATATCTTTGTGCCAATTATTCTTCCGATGGTGATTAGTATTGGCTGGTTATTCTTCTTGGCATATTTATATGTTCGCTATGAGCAAAAACGTTTAGGCGTGATTGAGCTTGAAAGTCACCATGGTGACAACATTACAGTTTCAAAAGACCCAGAAGCAACTCGTCCACATTTACGTAAAGTA
>LJRV01000452.1 GCA_001612575.1 Streptobacillus notomytis | reverse complement strand
TCCATCCTGAACTTTGTGTGGACATTGAATAATTATTTTCCAGTGAATCTTAAATTTTGCTATTCAAACGTTTAATTGATCAGGTTTCAATGCTTTTTATGAAATCCGCTGTCTTTTATAATGAAAGCTGATTCGCCTGCTTGATATTTTCCCTTAAACCTGTATACCTTTAAAACTCTAGCGAATATTAAGTTTTGGATTTTACAGTGACCCAAAGACTCGATCAAATGACATCTTCTTTATCTACCACTACTACAATTAATCTTGAGAAACAACTTGATCATGCCTATCCATCAGCATTGGACCGGACTGAAATTCAAAATACTTTAAACTTAACTGCGCTCAAGCC
>LJRV01000451.1 GCA_001612575.1 Streptobacillus notomytis | reverse complement strand
GTTAGTAACTTTTGTTGTTTTATACGTCGGGTTAAACGTAATATATCATCTACTGCATGATATTTACGCCCACCAAACTCAAAGTATGCCGCTCGAACAGGTTCATCCGTAAAAATACGTTCTGGAAAATGCTGTGGAACCTGATGCTTGACTGCCATGGCATGTAGAGTACGCAATTTTCCATATTGCTGTTGCCAAAGCATGTGAAAGATATCTTCAAGTAAATGTAAGAAGTTCTGACCTTGTAGTGGGGTTCTTTTTAATATGACAGCGGCTTGTTTTAAAGATTCTGGACTTGGGATT
>LJRV01000450.1 GCA_001612575.1 Streptobacillus notomytis | reverse complement strand
GGTTTCAAACAGACATTGCAGAACGAGATGTGCTGCATGCTCAATTAATTCAGGCTTGGCTTTCTGAATGGTTTGAGCCGATAATTCACAAATCTGAGCATAGTTGAGTGTGTCCTCAAGCTTGTCAGACGCTGCAGCTCGGCTCAAATCATTATGGATGGTTAAATCCAACATCAAAGGTTGAGACAGTGATTGGCTGTTTCAACTGGGAAAGACAAATCAT
>LJRV01000449.1 GCA_001612575.1 Streptobacillus notomytis | reverse complement strand
GAATAAAACAAAGAGTATGTTTGGTGGAAATGGAAATATAGCAGAAAATGGAGAGCTTACTTGTACAAATATAGGTGAAACAAATAAATATACCAGTCATGAAGCGATAAAATCATTAGATGATAAAATAACAAAACCAATAGCTCAATATGGATTTAATGTAATGGCAGGAAAAGAAGGAACACGAACTTCATCTGGAGAAAATAAAACAAAACTATTACAAGATGAATTACTAACATTAAATGCTGGTGATAACCTACGTATTACACATGCTGGAAAAGCTTGTGTAATACTTAAATT
>LJRV01000448.1 GCA_001612575.1 Streptobacillus notomytis | reverse complement strand
CTTTTATAATCTGCAGCACAGCGTATACGAAGATCTGTGCTAAAACTGTAAAGTGCCATCACACCCAAGTCTGGTCAGCGTAACAGTATTAAACAGTTAAGCTATGACGACCTTTTGCACGACGACGAGCTAATACTTGACGACCAGCTTTAGTTGCCATACGAGCACGGCAACCATGAACGCGTTTACGCTTTAATTCAGATGGTTGGAAAGTACGTTTTATATCGAAACTCCCAAAAATGATCTTTCTATAAAGGTCCGCGCTTTTATTGTGCAATGTTTACGCTGTCAATGAAAAACCGTGAAAGTTTTGTATTTAAGTCAAATTTTTAAC
>LJRV01000447.1 GCA_001612575.1 Streptobacillus notomytis | reverse complement strand
GGTGAGTTAACTTAATCACCTTTACCTCATGCGGTGCACTAGTTTTAAAGTGGAGTGATTACAGCAATATGTTAGAGATATTTTATTATTTTGAAGACTAAAGGGAATCCTGATGAGTTTTTTAAAAAGCACTTTCCTGATTTCACTATTTTGCCTGAGCAGTACCGTCGTGATGGCCGAAGTAGCTGAGACTCCTGTGCAAGACAGTAAGCTGTCAGCCCAGCAGGAACTGGTTGATCTTTTCTTTGCGGCTGCAAAAACAGGAAATAAAGAAGTAATTGATGAATTTCTAAAATATAGATTTCCGGTCGATAGCAGAAATCA
>LJRV01000446.1 GCA_001612575.1 Streptobacillus notomytis | reverse complement strand
CCCATCCCTCACCTAAAATGTGGAAAACTGATTTAAAGGAAGAAGAAAATAATTACTTTTTATTAAATACAGATGCTCAATATAAGTCTATAAATTTATATTTAGGCATTCCATATTGTATTCCTACTGATCCACCTCATTGTGGATTTTGTCTTTTCCCAACACAAGACTATAAAGGTAAGCGGGAAATGGATTTTTATCTGGCTTTTTTAAGTAGGGAAGCCCACTTATATAAAGAATTTTATCAAGGAGCTAAGCTTGAACGTTTGTATGTAGGAGGAGGTACACCTAATTTACTTCAGCCTAATGATTATATGAAAC
>LJRV01000445.1 GCA_001612575.1 Streptobacillus notomytis | reverse complement strand
GCTGGCACTGCATGAGCTTTGCTTAATACTAATCTAGCTGTATTAGGCATTGATGGATTTTTAGGATCTCTGTTCATTTCTTGAAAATAAAGCACTGTTATAATATCTGCTATTGATATTGATCCTCCTGGATGTCCTTATTGTGCTTGGTATGTCATTTCTACGATGTTTCTTCTAATTCTTTGTGAAATGTCTGTTAGTTCATTTTTTTGCAGTTTATTCCTCCATTTATATAGCACTTTTCTTTACATAATAGCTGAGAAATGATATGATTAAAAATACTACTGCTATTGTTAGAGT
>LJRV01000444.1 GCA_001612575.1 Streptobacillus notomytis | reverse complement strand
CCCCCCCTGTATTTTTGTCAACAAAAGAATATTATAAATTTTAAGATAAAGAGGCAAATAAAATTTGCCTCTTTTTTACCAGCTGCTTCCCCCTCCTCCTCCAAATCCACCACCTGATGAGCCTGAAGATGAGAATTCTCCTGAAAAGCTTGAGTTTCCTCCATAATTTTTACTATTATTAATCACTTTTTCCATACTTTTATTTATCATATTATTATAGTGCCTTATATTAATAATATGTGAATAATACATATATTCATGTACTCTTTCAGCATCTAAAGATAATCTTGAAATTACATTATCTAACATTTTTAAATATTGATTTTCTAATCCAAATGCAATAGCAAATGGAAGTATTTGTTTAAAATATGTTATTACTTCTTCTTCAGTTACAAAATGTTTAAGTCTTTCCACTTCTGTTTTTTGTAAAAATTTCTCAAATCCTTTTACTATTGGATATTTTTCTTCATAAAGTTTAGTATATTTTCTAACTGTTATAGCATTCATAAAAGTTATTAGAAACATAATTATTAATACTGCTAGAGACGGTATTTCTGAAAAAATCTCTCCTCCAATAGCAAATATAGTTCCTATTACTAAAAATAGTAGCAATATTAAAATATTTAAATATCTTAATACTGGTATTTCATATTCTTTAGTATATTTTTCATTAAAATATTTCTCTAAATTTTCTTCAACTTCTACTATTGATTTATCTGATTTAAACATATCGTTTTTATAAAGTATCATCTTATTTAAAAATATATTCTCTTCTTTCGATAAAGTTCCTTTATAGTAATCATATTTATCCATATCTACATAATATTCTTTTTCAACATAGTCAGTAAATCCTTTTCTTTTTATATTAATATTTTCTCCGAATTTAACAACATACTCTTCTTCACGATTATGTTCAGGATTTTTTTCTCTTAATTTAACTACACCTTTTTGTATTAACATAAATAGTACTATTACAAAGTTATTAGAATACATCTCTCTTTTAACCATTCTTTTAGCTATTAAAGATGAAATATCAGGCACGCTATATTCAACCATTATTGTCTTATTAAACTTATTCATGTTTTTAAATATTATTATAGCTATATTAAGTAATAGAATAGGTAAAATAGTTACTAAAGTAATTAAGATTAACGGATAAGCTTTTACCCTGTTATACCATAAGTCAAAATTTGAATATTCAAAACTATCTGAATTTAGTAAAAATGATAATCCTTCTCCTGAATTACTTACCTTAGTAGTATTAATTTCATACCCATTTTCTAATTCTTTAATTTGATAATCCTTATTAACATCACCAACATATCCTGTGAAAACATCTATATCACCTTTAATTCCTGTAATAGTTAATTTAAATTTTTCTACAGGAATTTTCCAATAATTACCCAAAGCATTAAAATATATTTGATTAATGTTTCCCTTACTTCTTATACTATTATATACCTTATATTTAATCTCATAATTAATATTTTCATTAGCTGGCAAATATACATTCTTTTTACCTAGCCTGTATACCTTAACATTTTCTTCTGTTTTACTACTTAATCCTACCTCATTTTTAAAGTTTAGATATTTTACAGTAAAATCTTTTATTTTAATTCTATCTTCAAATTTTAAGTATGACCCATTATTATATTTAAAAGGTATTATTCTATAAATACCTCTTTTTGTTTCACTATCTGTAACATATGTTATTCTTTCTGTAATATCTAACACTCCATTTGGTTTAACTACTATATCCATTTCAAAATTAGATATAGTTTCTAAAGAAAAAGTAAAAACCGAAATAAAAACAAGGAATAAAAATAACATTTTTTTCATATTAAAAACTCACTTTTGGTGCATTCTTAGCTTCTATGTCCTCTTTAAAGTACTCAGCATTTCTAAATTTAAATATACCTGCAAGTAACACAGTAGGAAATTTTCTAACAAAACTATTAAGCTCTCCAACAGTAGCGTTATAGTATCTTCTTGCACCTTCTATTTGATTTTCAATGTCAGTTAATGAATTTTGTAATTCTAAAAAATTAACATTCGCTTTTAAATCTGGATATGATTCACTTAAAGCCATAATAGATTTTAAAGTCTTTGTTAATTCATTTTCCATTTTTCTAATTTCTTCTAAGTTATTAACGTCATTTAAATCTAACTTAAGCATTCTACTTCTTGCTTCTATTACACCTTGTAAAGTTTCAGTTTCATGCTTAGCATATCCTTTAACTGTTTCAACTAAATTAGGTATTAAATCCAATCTTTTTTGTAAAAAAGTTCCAACATTACTAAATGCTGTTTGATTTTCAGTATCTAAGCTAATGTATCTATTATACACCCCTATAGCCCATAAAACTATTAAGATCACCAATCCTAAAATAACTAATAATACCATTTTTACCACTCCTTTATAATTTATCAATAAAATTCAATATTTCATCTGTTCCAATATCTTTTAATGATGAATGAAAAAATACATCTTCATTATTAAACTCTAATTTTTTCTTAATTTCCTTTAATTGCTTAAATTTTTCATTATTTGATAATTTATCACATTTAGTAAATATTATATAATATTCTATGTTATAGTACTCTAGATACTTAAGCATTTCTATATCTTCTCCACTAGGTATACGTCTAATATCTAGCAGAACAAAAACTACCTTTTTTCTTTCAGAATTTAAATACTCTGATATTATATTTCCCCAATTTTTTTTAATATTTGCTGGCACCTTAGCAAATCCATAACCAGGAAGATCAACAAAATATCTATCTTTATTTATTAAAAAGAAATTCACTAGTTGAGTCCTACCAGGAGTTTTACTTGTTCTGGCTAAATTTTTTCTTTTAACCATAGTATTTATTAAAGATGACTTACCTACATTAGATCTACCCACAAATGCAATTTCTGTATTATTCATTTTTTCAGGATAATCTGAAATTTTAATACAACTTCTTGAATATTCAGCACTCTTTATTTCCATTTGTTACCTCTTTTCTTAATTTCATTAAAACATCTAAAGTGTTTACATAACTTATTTCTATGTTCCCTGAATTATCTATTATATAATCTGCTTTTTCTTTTTTTATTTCTATATCTATTTGTTTTTCTATACGTGAAACAGTCTCCTCATATGATAGATTATTTCTTCTCATTATTCTTTCAATCTGAATGTTTTTAGGAGTATATACAACTATTATCTTATCAAAAAGATACTCAAGGTTTAGTTCATATATTAAGGGTACATCTAAAAACATATATTTTTTGTCACAACTTAAAATCTCATTTTTTAATTTTTCAATAATTATTTTATGCATATATTCATTAAGCATAGAAAGTTTCTTTAAATCTGAAAATACTA
The DNA here is from genome assembly GCA_001612575.1 of Streptobacillus notomytis. Classification (GTDB taxonomy): domain Bacteria; phylum Fusobacteriota; class Fusobacteriia; order Fusobacteriales; family Leptotrichiaceae; genus Streptobacillus; species Streptobacillus notomytis. The sequence goes on along the minus strand of LJRV01000444.1, from coordinate 9,340 downwards.
TCTTAGATAACTTATTTTTCTCATATGTTCCAAACATAGAATAAAGCTTTTCTTTTACAGATTCAACATTGTATAATTCAGATGTTATTAAATCTGCATCTACATATTTAGCCTCATCTTTCATTATATCTTTAATAAAACCGAATATTTTACTTTTTCCTACTCCTATAGATCCTGTTAATCCTACTATCATACTACTCCTTTAAAAAAATACACAACCACTTACAATCAAAACTAGTGTATGCAACTTTATGTTCTGTATTTTTAGGTATAAAAAATCCTGAATCTTTATATAACAAAATCTCTTTATCATCTATTAAAAGTATTGCAGAACCCTCAAGAATATATACATATTCATCTATATCAGAAATCATAATGTCTGTTGTATTAGAATTAGATGTTATTCTCTCAACCTTAATTCTATCATCCATTAAAACTTCTACTAATTCCCCATATTCATTAATCATTTCTAGCCTTTCTTAAAAGATAACTTATGAAAATCTTTTTACCTCTTGAATGTTTTTTAAAATTTTCAATAATAAATCTACTATACTTTCTTAATTCATCATCTCTTTCAATAGGAAGTATTAAGAAAAAATATCCACCATCATCTAATAAATTATTTACAACATCAAGTAAATCTGATATTTTTAAACAAACTTCAAATTTTGAAATTTTCATAATTTCATCTTTTGGCATATATCCACTATTAGTTTTATAAAATGGTGGATTTGATATTATGTATTTAAATTTAAATGGTACATAAAATTCTTTTATATCCACATTATATGCCTTAACCGACATATTATTTAAAGAAATATTAGAAAGTAATATATCATACACTTTTTTTTGTATTTCAACTGCATGAAATTCTGTGAAATTTTTATGTTTATATAACATAAAAGTAAGTGTTCCTATTCCAGCACCTATATCAAGAACATTTCCACTTTCATTTATATTAACTAAATTATCTTTAATAAATTCTATTAGCTCTAAGGCATCTGTAGTAATATTTAATGCCCCTTGACCACAATTTAATTTTAAGTTCACACTTTCTAAATAGTGTGTCATATTACCAGTATATTTCACGTCCATATTTCCCAAAGGCATTAAGGATTCTACCCTCATCATTATACTTAATCTGATAAAATTCTACTCTTTTGTTAAATGCCTTATTTACTTCCTTAACTAAATCCCTAAAATCTAATCTTCCATCAGCAGTGAAGTAAAATATTAACTTTTCTCCACCAAACATATATTCCCCTATAACTAAATTCATTTCAGGCAATACTCTTTTTACTATTTCTTTACATATAAAATAGGCTTCTTTAGCCTTCTCATCTAAAATATCTAATTCTCCTATTTCTTTATCTGTTAATTTTCTTTTAACCTTCCTTATTTTCAAATCGTCTTCTTCTGATTCAAAATTAACATTATTTAACTTATTTTCTCCTAATACTACACCTATTTGATCTCCTCTAATAGTCTCAACTATTACATAGTCCCCTTTATTATACTCATTAACTTTTTCTATATAAAAAGGGTAAACTTTTTTTGTCTTTCTAAATCTAATATTAACAATATTCATTTTAACCTCTTTCTTAAATTTGTCCATTTTCAAAAAAACTATAATATCCTTTATTTGAAATAATAATATGATCAGATAATCTTACATCTATGAATTTTAAAACTTTTAACATATTTCTAGTCAAACATATATCATCATTAGATGGTTCTAAATTCCCACTAGGATGATTATGAACTACAATAATTGACTTTGCATTATACTTCAATATATTTTTAATTATTTCTCTAATATATACTATACTTCTATCTATGGTACCATAAAAAATATCTTCATCTTTAATTAAAATATTTTTGGTGTTAAAATATAGAACTTTAAATACTTCCCTTTCCATATCCACATATTGAAATTTTAAATATTTCATTAAATCTTCAAAACAGCTAATTCTTTTTTCTTCACCAAAGCATTCATTAAATAACATATGCTTATATATCAAATTAATATTTTTTAAAATTTCTAAAGTTTTTTTAGATAAAATATTCATATTTTCAAAAACCTTAAAATCTTCTCTTAAAACATTAGAAATACTTCCATATTTTTCAATAATTTCACTTGCTTGAATTTTTGCTTTTTTTCTATTTTCAACCAAGCTAATTAAATTCTCAAGTAAATCAATTTCCCTCACTTTTCCCCCTTATGCTACCACATTTATTTTAACATAAACTATACATAAAATCAAACCACAAAAGACTATTTTCAAATTAGACTTTTTAAAATAAATATGATAGAATTAGGAAAATTAAATAAGGTGGTGTTCAAATGACAGATATAGAAATTGCACAAAATTCAAAATTACTTCCTATTGAAGAAATCGCAAAAAAAATAGGTGTAGAAAATGACATAGAATTTTATGGAAAATATAAGGCTAAATTAAATTTAGATATCCTTAAAAGATTAGAATCTAAGGCTAATGGTAAATTAATTTTAGTTACAGCTATAACACCTACTCCATACGGAGAAGGGAAAACCACAGTTTCTGTTGGTCTAACACAAGGGTTTAATAAATTAGGTTATTCTTCAATAGCAGCATTAAGAGAACCATCTCTTGGTCCTGTATTTGGTCTTAAAGGTGGAGCTACTGGTGGAGGTTATTCACAAGTATTACCTATGGAAGATATAAACCTACACTTTACAGGTGATTTTCATGCTATTACATCTGCTAATAATTTAATAGCAGCTATGATAGATAATCATTTAAACAGAGGAAATGAATTAGAACTAGATTTAGATAACATATATTTTAAAAGAGTATTAGATATGAATGATAGGGCTCTTAGAAATATCACTGTAGGTAAGGGCGGTAAAATTAATGGTCCTATACGTGAGGCTTCTTTTAAAATAACAGTTGCAAGTGAAATCATGGCTATATTATGCCTTGCTGAAAATTTACATGATTTAAAAGAAAAAATAGGAAATATTATTATAGCTAAAAACATACATGGAGATTTCATATATGCAAGAGATTTAAAGGTACATGGAGCTGCTGCAGTATTGTTAAAAGAGGCTATAAAACCAAACTTAGTACAAACTACTGAAAATACTCCAGTAATAATACATGGTGGTCCATTTGCAAATATTGCACATGGTTGCAATTCAGTACTTGCGACAAAACTAGCTTTAAAACTTTCAGATTATACTGTAACTGAAGCTGGATTTGCTGCTGATTTAGGGGCTGAAAAATTCTTTGATATTAAATGTAGAAAAGCGTCTATAACTCCTGATATGGTTGTATTAGTTGCAACTGTAAGGGCTTTAAAACATCACGGAAATGGAAATCTTGAAGAAGGATTAGAAAATTTAGATAAACATATAGAAAACCTTAAAAAATTCAACTTACCTATAACAGTAGCTATTAACAAATTTACTGATGATATAGCAGAAGAAATAAAAATAATAAAAGATTTCACTTTAACTAAAGGCATTGTAGCAGTATCTATAGATATACATTCAAAGGGTGGAATAGGTGCTGAAGATTTAGTAAAAGAAATAGTTGAAGTATTAGATTATGTTGAAGAAATACCTTCAGAAAGTGTAAATTCAGTATTTGAACATCTTTATAGCTTAGATAAAAGTATAGAAGAAAAAATTGAGATTATATGTAAAGAAATATACGGTGCAAGTGATATAGAATATTCTGAACTTGCCTCAGAAAAAATAAAATTATTTACCAAAAAGGGATTTGCAAATTTACCTATTTGTATGTCTAAAACTGCTGCTTCAATATCTGATGATCCAAAATTATTAGGTAAACCAAAAGATTTTGTATTTAAAGTTACAGATATAAATGTTTCAGCAGGTGCAGGATTTTTAGTAGTAATGGCTGGAGACATATTAGATATGCCTGGTCTTCCTAAATTTCCAGCTGCTGAACATATAGATATAGATGAAAAAGGAAATATTGTTGGATTATCTTAGAAGGATTATAAAAAATTGCTGTATAATGAAAAATCATTAACAGCAATTTTTAAATTAATATAACTATTTTTTATTTATAGATTCCACAATACAATTTGTATTATTTGTAACATTCGTGTCATCATAACATTCTGAAATATAATTTCCAATTATTTATTTACACTTAAGTAATCTTGTTTTTTCAAACACAACCACACTTATATTATAAATCTATCCAGAATTAAGAGATAATTCCAAATTAATTTGTAAAGAACTTAAAATAGTTAAAATACTATAAATAAATCCTCTAAACATAGTATAAGTTTTAAAATAGAATTAAGATTTGACATTTTTATAATTTTTTTCTAAAGATATAGAAGATTTCATATAAAAAGTTAAATAAGATATAATAAAAGATTAGTCCATAAATAATTTCCCCCGAACATATTTAGTCAATATCTAAATTATTGACTAAATTTTCTTATCATTATATACTAATTTATATACAACAATAAAGAAAGGATGACAAAAAATGAAAAATAACTTTTTTTCAATTTTACAGAAAATAGGTAGAGCATTTATGTTGCCTATAGCTGTATTACCAATGGCAGGTATATTATTAGGAATAGGTGGATCATTTACTAATCCTGTATTAATAGATACATACAACCTTACTTTTCTTGCACCTGGAATGCCACTAAATTATTTAATGCAACTATTTTTTAACATCGGATTATTTGTATTTGCTAACTTACCTTTACTATTTGCAGTAGGAGTTGCAATAGGTATGGCTAATAAAAACAAAGAAACTGCAGCACTTTCTGCTGTACTTGGTTTTCTATTATTTCATACTATTATAAATACTATTTTAACTTTTAAAGGTATTACACCTGATAAAGTAACTTTTTCTGCATTACTTGAAACAGGATTATCAGAAGCAGCTGCAAGAGGTACTGCTGCTCTTTATGCTAAAGAACTTGGTATCTTTACATTACAAACAGGTGTTTTTGGAGGTATAGTAACAGGTATTACTTCTGCAATAATTACTAATAAATTTTCAGATAAAAAATTACCAGATTATTTAGCTTTCTTTAGTGGAAATAGATTAATCCCAGTTATAACTATATTAATATTCATACCTATAGCTGCAATTTTTCCATTTATTTGGCCAAGCTTATTCCTTTTAATAGTTAAAGCAGGAGAATTATTTGCTGCTACAGGTGCTATAGGTACATTCTTCTATGGTGCTACTATGAGATTATTAAATATTTTTGGATTACATCATGCAATATATCCATTATTCTGGTATACTCAACTTGGAGGATATGAAGAAGTTGCTGGAGTTATGATTGCTGGAGGACAAAATATATTCTTTGCACAACTTGCAGATAAAACTATATCTCACTTTAGCTCCGCTGCAACAAAGACTATGACAGGTGGATTCTTACCTATGATGTTTGGATTACCTGCAGCTGCATTAGCTATGTATCATACTGCTCAAGATAAAAACAAAAAATTAGTTAAAGGTATTCTTCTATCAGCAGCATTAACATCATTTTTAACAGGTATTACTGAACCAATTGAATTTACTTTCTTATTTGTGGCACCTGTGCTTTATGTAATACATGCTTTACTTGAAGGTTTAGCATATTTCTTAATGTATGTTTTAAATGTTGCAGTTGGAATTACTTTCTCTCGTGGAATTATAGATTTCACATTCTTTGGATTATTACAAGGACCAGCTAAAACATCTTATCAATGGATATTAATTTTAGGACCTATTTATTCTGTTATCTACTATTTCGTGTTTAAGTATATAATCATCAAATTTAACTTTGCTACTCCTGGTAGAGAAGGGGCAGAAAATAAACTATATTCAAGAGCTGATTATAACGCGACAAAAGAAGATACCCTTATAATAGATGAAATAGTTAATAACCTTGGTGGTATTGAAAATATAGAACATATAGATGCTTGTATTACAAGACTTAGGGTTACAGTAAAAGAACCTAAAAATGTTAGTGATGATGAAATATGGAAATCATTAAAAGCTAAGGGTGTAATAAGATCTGGAAATGGTATACAATTAATATATGGTACTCAAGCAGATATTTATAAAAATAAAATTAGGGCTAAATACAAAATATAATAGTAAAAGTTGTGGGATTTCCACAACTTTTTATTTGCCCTTTTCTTTACTTTAACTAGTGTTTTTGATATAATTAGTGTATAAATGATAAAAGAGGTGTATATAATATGAAAAAGAAAATATTACTAGAAAATTTAAATGATATTAAACAAGTAAAACAAATTTCTACTATACTTTTAGGTCTTACAGAAATTGAAGATTTGGAAGCAGATTTAGATAACAATTCTATAACACTTTCTTTAAATAATTTTACATCAAATGAAATGATTAAATACTATGTAAAATCAGCTAACTTTAATGTAGTTGATATTATAGATATGGAATAAATATGGTTTATGCATATTATATAGAAGAAGAAAAAAAATCTGGCATCGTAAAAACATGGACTGAATGTCAAAGTCTTACAAAAGGTAAAAATGCTAGATTTAAAAAATTCGAAAATGAAAAAGAAGCTAAAAAATGGCTTGAAGACGGTGCTTTATACACTCCAAAATCAAAATCAACATCTGAATTACACAAAGATGCTATATACTTTGACTCTGGTACTGGTAGAAATACTATAGTTGAAGTTAAAGTATCTGATGTTTACGGTGATTCACTTCTACCTTTCATAATGCCACATGAAAAAATAAATTCATATGGAAATTACTTTTTAAACAACAATAGAACCAATAATTTCGGAGAATTAACAGGATTATTTATAGCATTAAAATATGCATTAAAATATAATGTAAAAAAAATATGTGGTGATTCTAAATTAATTATAGATTTTTGGTCATTAGGAAGATATAAAGAAGAAAATATTGATACAGATACTATAAATTTAATTGAAAAAGTAGTCGAGTTAAGAAAAGAATTTGAAAATAACGGTGGAAAAATATTATATGTTTCTGGTGATATTAATCCAGCTGATCTTGGATTTCATAAATAAGAAAGGAATAACAATGGAAAATAATATTTTAGATGAATTAGGTAATTTTACTCTTACCAATCTAAGAAAACTTGCAAAAGAACATAAAATAGATGGATATTCTACTATTCCTAAAATGGAATTATTAAATAGATTATGCTACAGTATTGCAACAGAACAAGGTTTAATCTATTCATATGGTGAGCTAGATATCATAAATGAAACATATGGTTTTTTAAGAAATACTCCTCAAAATACTGATGTATATGTCTCTAATTCTCAAATCAAAAAATTCGGTTTAAGACAAGGAGATGTAATAGTTGGTGAAGTAAGAAAACCACTAAATGATGAAAAAAACTTCGGATTATTGAAATTAATATATGTTAATGGTGAAAAAGGTGAATTAAGTCGTCAAAGACCTATTTTCGATGATTTAACACCATCATACCCTGTAGAAAGATTAGAATTAAGTGAAGGAACAATTTCTTCAAGAATAATTGACTTAGTTGCACCTATTGGAAAAGGTCAAAGAGGTCTAATAGTTGCTCCTCCTAAAGCAGGTAAAACTACTATACTTTCAGACCTTGCTAATGATATATTGAAATATAATAAAGATGTACAGGTTTGGATAATACTAATAGATGAAAGACCAGAAGAAGTTACAGATATTAAAGAAAATGTAAAAAATGCAGAAATATTTGCTGCAACATTTGATGAAAATACTTCTGTACATTTAAGTGTTACCGAAAAAGTATTAGAAGCTGCAAAAATAGAAATAGAAAAAGGCAACAATATTGTTATTTTAATGGATAGTTTAACAAGGCTTGCAAGATCATACAATATAGAAATGCCTTCAAGTGGTAAACTTTTATCAGGTGGTATAGATCCTAAATCATTATATATGCCTAAGAAATTTTTAGGAGCTGCTAGAAAAATTAAAGGTGGTGGAAGTTTAACTATACTTGCAACAGCTTTAATAGAAACTGGAAGTCGTATGGATGAAGTTATTTTTGAGGAATTTAAAGGAACAGGAAATATGGAATTGGTTCTAGATAGAGCCCTTCAACAATTAAGACTTTTCCCAGCAGTTGATATATTAAAAAGTGGTACTAGAAAAGAAGAATTACTTTATTCTAAAAGAGAATTTGATGCAATACTTAAATTAAGAAAATTTTTATTAAAATTAAATGAAGCGGAAGCTCTTAAATTTTTAATGGATTTAATTAAGAGATATTCAAGCAACAAAGACCTTCTTGAAAATATAGATTATGAATTAAAACTGTAAGAATTTAAAGGTTGACAAACATCAAAATGTAGTGTAAAATCTATCATATATAAAGTTCTAGGAGGAGTAAGAAATGTCAAAAACAGTAACAATTATTAATGAAACTGGTATACATACAAGACCAGGTTCAGTTATAGTTAAAAAGGCTAAAGAATTTAAAGAAGATGGAACTCAAATAATGTTATCTTACAACGGAAAAGAAGCAAAGGCTGATTCTTTAGTAAAAATTTTATCTCTAGGTATAAAAAAAGACGCTGAAGTAATAGTATCAGCTGAAGGTCCAAGTGCTGAAAAAGCAATAGAAGAAATGGCTGAATTATTATCAACTTTAGTAGATTAATAAATAAAAAAAATGCGTTTAAAATATAGGCTTTTAATACGCATTTTTATTTTATCAATCCTTTTAGATATCTATATATTCTTTCTTCCTCATCATTTATCATGAAATACTCTAATTCTTCTTCATTTAAATATCCAAAAAGTAAATATGCTGCAAAAGTATTAGCTTCTTTTTCTAAAAAAGATGAAGCATTAATAAAATTTTCTTTAAATTCAATAGCATCGTCATTATGAAGAAATGCATGACCTAATTCATGTGCAAGTACCATTTTTTCCATAAATTCAGATAAATTATCATTTATAGCAATAAACTTAACATTATTTATTTTCTTAAAAAATCCTTTGATATTACCCAAATCTCTATACAAAACTTCTATATTATATTTCTTAGCTATACTAATAGGATCATTAGTTCTACATGTATCTACTACTTCTTCCACTATTTCCTTAATATTCACTATTTACTCCATTCATTTCATATACTAATATAATACTTTTTAAATATATTTTTGTCAACATTAAAAAAATCCCCATATGGGGATTTAAAAATTAAAGAATTATAAGCTTATGTTTTCTTCTGTTTCTATATCAAATATATGTGCCTTACTTGTATCAAAGTAAAATCTCTCTGTACCTTGCTTCCTTCTTTCTATTAAGCCATCTACATTCATTCTACAT
>LJRV01000443.1 GCA_001612575.1 Streptobacillus notomytis | reverse complement strand
ATCCAATACGGCGTATTCCAATTACTTTGGCAATTAACTTTCATGAAGACATTATTAAAGTTCGTGAGGTTCTACTTAACGTCGCAGCGAATTATCCACTCGTGTTAGATGATCCAAAACCTGCTGTTACAGTTACTGCCTTCAGGGAGTCATCGATTGAGCTTTTATTTGCAATGTGGTGTCGTCAAGAAAACTCTTTAAAAGTTCGAGATGAAATGCAAGAACGTATCCGAAATGGTTTTTTAGATAACCAAATTGAAATTCCTGTTCCGAAAATGGGCTTAATTGATCGACCATCTACTGCTTTTGCTGAAGATGATATCGATCAATACAGCAATCAAAAAGAGTTAAAACGAGAGCCTAAAGC
>LJRV01000442.1 GCA_001612575.1 Streptobacillus notomytis | reverse complement strand
ATATTTTCAATAGAGATAGTAAAAAATGAAGATGAAATAATTGCTAAAAATGAAGTAGAACCAAGTGAATTAACACTTGCTATAAGTAAAAAAGGAGTAAACTCTAAACTTGCTTGTAAACTATGTAAATTGAGAGTAAATATAGAAGCTGGTGATGAAATTGGAGAAGAAGAGAGAGAAGAACAAGAGTAATGTCATAATAAGAACTTGTGTAATTACAAGAGCTAATGACAAAAAAGAAAAATTACTTAGATTTGTTGAAAACTTAAAAGTTGAATATGTTTATG
>LJRV01000441.1 GCA_001612575.1 Streptobacillus notomytis | reverse complement strand
ATTTATGATAATGGTGTTGCAATTGGAGTTGTGACGGTAACAAGTGGTAGATCTTGGTCATTTACATTTGATAAAGACTTAGCTCTTGGTAAGCATACTATTACTTTGACTCAAACTGATGCGGCAGGCCTTACCAGTGAGGCAAGTGCTCCATTTACCTTTTATGTAGTTGCACCGAAAGCTGCGAGCCTGTCTGAAACTTCAGTAGATACTTTAAGTACAGAAGGGCCATCTTTGGCAGATAGTGTCGGATTGCATACTTTAAAGGCAGCGCAAAGTACAACAAC
>LJRV01000440.1 GCA_001612575.1 Streptobacillus notomytis | reverse complement strand
CACAAAGAGACTTAGAATACAAATAGTATAAAAAAACGGAGTAAAAGAAATAGCTACAAGTATTGTAAAAAAATTTATAGTTATAGGAAGTAAATCATGAGCGTTTGATAACAATGATATATCATTAGGACGAGGTTAATTTTCACTTAAAGAATATTCTATATGTATTGGATCGTATTCATATACTATAGATAAAAGTTCTATAGCTTTTGGTATAGTTTCAAGGGCTTTAGCAGAAGGTTCAGTATCATTTGGATATGGTGCTGGAGGAGATTTAGATGTTAAGAACTCCATTGTTTATGTTCGTGGATCATTAGCTTATGCTCCAAAATCAG
>LJRV01000439.1 GCA_001612575.1 Streptobacillus notomytis | reverse complement strand
GCGCTATAGAGATTTCTCAATTGTCACCATTAATCAATTTTGCTTAACATTAGCAATTTTGATTCAAGAAATTATTGTTGCCTATTCACTTTATCAAATTACCAAAGACCCTTTAACTTTAGGTTTAATTGGACTTGCAGAAGCCATTCCATTTATTGCCCTATCGCTTTGGGGTGGTTATTTTGCTGATAAATTTAATAAACAGGTCATCATGAAAATCTGTTTATTTTTCTCAGTACCTCTTCCTTTAGTTTTATGGTTACTGTTCCATCTGCATGGGTTGGGTCATATCAGTGTAAATTTCCTTTCTTGGGGTATTTATGCGGTTATTTTTGGTTTGGGCACCATACGTGGTTTTTATAACCCTTCTGCTACGTCCCTAAAACAATTTTTAATTCCACGT
>LJRV01000438.1 GCA_001612575.1 Streptobacillus notomytis | reverse complement strand
AATGGATCCGTGCAATAAAGAATATTACTTCTCACTTATCGATGTTTCAGAGGTTTGGGGCGTTGGTCGTAAGCATTCAAAAAAGCTTCAATCAATGGGAATTAATACGGTACTTGATCTAGCTTGTGCTGAACCTAGAGAAATGCAAAAGAAATTTTCTATCGTCATGGCCAGAACGATCTACGAATTACAAGGCATATCATGCATTGAGATCGAGCACACCCCACCCTCAAAAAAGCAAATAGTTGCAAGCCGGTCTTTCGGTGGTCGTGTAACTGAACTAACCGATCTAAAAGAAGCTATCTCTATGTATGCTCAAGATGCGTGTAAAAGACTTCGTGATGAAGGTCTTTTATGTGGATGCATGATTGCTTTTGTACAGTCAAACCCTTTCGATGCCAATGTGCCGTTCTACAACAAATCAATCACAGGTTCGTTTTCTGAACCGACTGATTGCGCAGTAGATTTTGTAAAAGCAGCAACAAGGATGTTAAACGATATATACAAAGAAGGAATTAAATATAAGAAGTGCGGCGTAGTGCTGACATGTTTAGAGCCAAAGTCTGGCCATACTTATGACCTATTAACTGACTTTAAACAAATAGAGAAAAAGGAATGTTTAATGCGGGCTATGGATGGTATC
>LJRV01000437.1 GCA_001612575.1 Streptobacillus notomytis | reverse complement strand
TATTCAAATTCTAACCGGTTATGGTCTGGAAGATATTTTTGATTTTGCCATGCGCGTTGCAGAACGCTGGCAGTTGGGCTCGGCCAAATATGACAATGGCTTGTTGATGGCAATTGCGGTGAATGATCGCCGTATTCAAATTCTGACCGGTTATGGTCTGGAAGGGGTATTACCCGATATTGTGCTGGGCCGGATTATCAACAACCAGATCACGCCGTATTTTAAACAGGCGCAATATGCCAGCGGCATTGAAGCCGGTCTGGCCGAAATTGAACGTATTTTGAATATGGACCCGGACGTGGCGGCCAATGCGGCTAAAGAGCTGCAGGAACGCCAGCAACAGGCACTGCGTGAGCAGCAGGCACGGGAAAAAACTTTTAATACAGTCATTTTTATTTTAATTGCCGGGGTGATTGGCTCTTATATTGTTGGTAAACGTCTCAGCGCTTCAACCGCTGCGGTGGCGGCTACGGTGGCGGGGCTGGTCAATGGCGTGGGCGTATTTACCAGTCTGTTGATGGGACTGTGGATTTTCTTTTTACTCATTACCGCACTGGCCCAAGCGATTTTTCATATTTTCCTGGCCTCGGCCGGTCGTGGCGGTGGAGGCGGCGGCTTTGGTGGTGGCGGTGGATATAGC
>LJRV01000436.1 GCA_001612575.1 Streptobacillus notomytis | reverse complement strand
CACCTCATGGCTTTGCTCTTAAAATTTTAAATGTTCCCGGACACCGGTTACTTCCTGATGATCCCAGTGATGGTCATAATCAGGATTTTTTAATGGTCAATATACCGGTACTGGCTTTCGGGACAGTACGAAAATACAAACAGATGCTGCCTTTCATTACCCAAGGCGAGCAGGCACCTGAGAGTATGATGCGCGGTATGCGTTCAGTATTACGTGGCGTTAATCAGTTAGTAGAATCTGCAGGAGTTCCCGCGCCTGCAACTTTGCAAGGTCTGGCTCGCAGCCAGAACCACATATTAGGTGAGACCTATCATACAATGGCTGCGTTACGCTATGGCGATTATATTACCAAGATTAGTGTTTCCCCTGAGTCCGATTCAGTAAAAACACTTACAGGACAACAGATGCAGATTGAATCCGAGCCCACG
>LJRV01000435.1 GCA_001612575.1 Streptobacillus notomytis | reverse complement strand
TTGGACCCTCTGACTTGGGGTTGATGTTCATGCCGCCTGTTTTTCCTGCTCATTGGCACGTTTCGCAACCTGTTCTCATTGCGGACACCTTTTCCAGCCTCGTTTGGAAAGTTTCATTGCCAGACGGGACTCCTGCAATCGTCAAGGGATTGAAACCTATAGAAGACATTGCTGATGAACTGCGCGGGGCCGACTATCTGGTATGGCGCAATGGGAGGGGAGCAGTCCGGTTGCTCGGTCGTGAGAACAATCTGATGTTGCTCGAATATGCCGGGGAGCGAATGCTCTCTCACATCGTTGC
>LJRV01000434.1 GCA_001612575.1 Streptobacillus notomytis | reverse complement strand
TTCCGGCAGCGAACGGGACATTTACTGCAAATAGCCTTGCTAAAATTTATGCGATGCTAGCAAATCAAGGTAAATGGGATGGACAGCAATTGATTCGCCCAGAAGTATTTAAAGAACTTAGTACTATTCAAAGTTATGCACGTGATCGTGTCATGCCAATACCGATGAATTGGCGCTTAGGATATCACCGTATTATTACCATGGGTAAACGTGCAAACAATGGTTTTGGGCATATTGGTTACAAT
>LJRV01000433.1 GCA_001612575.1 Streptobacillus notomytis | reverse complement strand
TTCCTACTTTTTCTACTTTTTTATCGACATTTTTCTTTATAGACTTTAATTGCGCTACATTTACTGCATCTCTTTCTGACGTCCCTCCTGCTATTCCTGTTATCTGTCTTGTTCTTCCTTTTTCTATTTTTCCTATTGATACTTCTCCCTCATGTGATTTCCAAGCACTTGCTATTTTTAAATATTTTCTATACTTTTCTTCAAGATCTTTATTTAAATTATTATTATTCATAGACTTATCATTATTTTTATTTGAGTTATTCTTTTTCAACGAGTCTTCAATTTCTTTTTCTAAGTTTAAGTATTCATCATATTTATCTTTTGTTAACTTATCTTTTAAATCTACATTTTTATCCGTTAACGCATCATATCCAAATCTATCCTTATTATTTCTTTCTTTTGCTACTGAATAAGACCCCAATGCAACAGAGTTGTGAGATTTTACTTCAGAATTACTTCCTAAAGCTGTTGCTCCAAATAAATTATCATCTATTTTACTATCTGCTCCTATAGCAACATTATTTTCACTATGTTTCCCATTAGATTTTGCCCTATGTCCTATAACAACTCCATTAAGCTGAGAATGAGTATCCTCTCCTATAGATATACCTCTATTATGACTTATAGCCTTTTTTCCTAATGCTATAGATCCTGAGTTAGCTTTACTCTCTGCACCTATTGATATGGCATTTTGTCCGTCTGTATATGTGTTTCTACCTATGGCTATACTATCTGTTGTATTAGCATTTGCCTTTTCTCCTATTGCTATCGCATTCTTTGAATTAGCTTGTGAGCTTGTTCCTATAGCTATTGCATTTGAAGGATCAGTACCATTAATATTTTTGGGCGATCCTACATAAGCCCCTTCCCCTATAGATATACCACTAGTTGCTTTAGAGGTTGCCTCTGATCCTATTGCTATAGATTCTTGCTTTTCAGCTTCTGCCTTATATCCTATAGCTATTGATTTATCTCCATCGTTTTTTGCTTCACTTCCTATTTTTACTTTATTATCTACACTTATATTTGAATTTGTATTTGTGTATGTAACCACAGAAGCAAATAAAAGAATAGTAATTAAATTATTTCTTTTCATTTTAACTCATATAATACATTTTACTATATTATATACATTACCCTCCTCATATATTTTATAATTTTTTGTAAAATTATACTTCCGTATTATATCAAAATAAATATTATTTTGTAAATACATAAACAAATTTATTTTATTCAGTGTAAATTTTTTATTTGATTTTACTATCATAAGGATTTAAAATTATTTCTTTTCCATCTAAATTTACTTTTTGCTCATTATTAGATAAATTATGTAGAAGTGTTTTTTCACTATCTTTATATTTAATCTTATACACAAATACCTTATTATTCCCTATTTCTACTGGCTCAAATTTTCCATATTTTAACTCATCATTTTCTTTTCTAATTCTTATCCACAGCTTATAATGATTTAAAAGTGAATTAGAATCCATTTTCTGACTATAATAATCCTTTGTTTCTATATTAAGTTCTACAGGTTCCCATCTTGTTTGAAATTCATCATTCCATATATATGGTTCTCTTATTAACTCATCTGGTTTTTTACCTTTCATTCCTAATTCTTCACCATAATATATATACGGATTACCAGGTAGGGTAAGTAGTATACTTGCAGCAACTTTTTGTCTTTCAAGATCAGGTAACTTTTCTGAAAGTCTACTTTGATCATGATTAGTTAAAAATGGAGCATCTATATATTCTTTATTACTTTTTTCATATAAATTATACACCCTTGTTAATTTTGAACTAAGTTCTTTAGCACTTTCTCTAATTAAAGCATTAATTATAACTTTTTCTGAAAATTCAAAATTAAAATTAGAATCAAATACAGTAAAGTATTTAGAAACTATCTCAGGTGCAGCCCATACTTCTCCTACTATATACACATCTTTTTTAATTTTAACTAATTCATCCCTAAATTCAGACCACCATTTAATGTTCTCCTCAAGTAAATTAACCTCCTTTGAATATTCTCCTTTACCATAAGCATGTGGTGCCGCATCTATTCTATATCCATCTATTCCTACCTCATTTATCCAATATTTAGATATCTTATGTATTTCTTTTCTAACCTCTTTTTCTCTTAAATTTAAATCTGGCATTCCACTCCAGAAAATACCAAAATATTTTTCCTCATCATTTAAATTATGCCATGCTCTCCCTCCAAGTGGAGCTGATTTAAAATCAATTTTTTCATTATTATTCTTTTCTATTCTATAGAACTTCCTATGTTTACTATTCTTATCTACAAGTACATCCTTAAACCAAGGGTGTTCACTGCTAGTATGATTTATTGGTAGATCTATAATTACCTTTATACCTAACTCATGACTAGCCTTAACAAGTTTTTTAAAATCTTCTATATCACCATATTCAGCATCTATATTATAGTAATCAATAACATCATATTTATGATAACTAGTAGAAGAAAAAATTGGAGTTAACCATATACCTTCTATTCCTAAATCTTTAAGTTCAGGGAGTTTTGCTCTTATACCATTTAAATCTCCTATACCATCTCCATTAGAATCAGCAAAAGATCTAACAAATATTTCATAATATATGGCAGTTTTAGCAATCTTATCCTCATGTGTATTCTCATATTTCTTTGATTTAACACAACTAAATATTAATGTAAATACAGCTATTAATGTTAAAATGCTTTTTTTCATATATTCATACCTTTCTAGTTTATTTAAAAATAGAGGCAGTACATAATACTACCTCTAACCTATTTTTGACTTAATATTAATGGTTTTCCATCTACTATTGCAACAGAGTGCTCAAAATGAGCTGATCTTTTTTTATCTTGAGTAACAACTGTCCACATATCTTTTAAAATTTTAACCTTAAATGTCCCTATATTTACCATAGGTTCTATAGCTATTACTAAACCATTTTCTATTTTTAATCCTGTATTTGCTTTACCATAATTTAATACATAGGGATCTTCATGCATAGCAAATCCTACACCATGCCCTGAAAAATCTCTTACAACTGAAAATCCAAATTTTTCTACATATTGTTGTATAGCAAATCCTATATCTCCTATCCTATTTCCTACCCTTGCTTGTTCTATTCCTATTTCTCTAGCTTTTTCTGTAACTTCTATAAGTTTTCTTGATTTATCATCAATATTTCCAACAGCAAATGTTTTAGCAGCATCTCCAAAATATCCATCAAGTATAGTAACTGTATCTAAAGAAAGTATATCTCCTTCTTTTAATATCTCAGTCTTACTTGGTATTCCATGAACAACTTTTTCATTTATTGAAATACAAGTACTTGCTGGATAGGGTGGATATGGCCAACCTATATCATAACCTTTAGTTCCAGGAATTGCACCTTGGCTTATTATGTAGTCTTCACATATTGCATCTATCTCCCAAGTTGATATTCCAGGTTTGATATATTTAGGAATAATATCTTCATAAAGTCTAGCAATTATTTCATTAGCTTTCTTTATCTTCTTTATATCCTCTAAAGTTTTTAATTTTACCATTTTTACCCTTTCTGGTTATTATATATTGCAATTATTAGATAAAATATCTATTATTTCTTCTGTAATATATTTACTTTCTCTTTCTCCTTGAACCTCAGATACCTTACCTTGATTTTTATAATACTCTAAAACTGGAGCAGTTTGATTTCTATAATTTTCTAATCTTTTCTTAACAACTTCTGCACTATCATCTGCTCTTTGTTCTAAATCTTCTGGATTTTCATCTACAGGTGGATTATATATTATATGATATATTTTACCAGTTTTTTTAGAAACTCTTCTTCCTGTAATTCTTTTTAATATTTCATCATCTTCTACAACTAAAGCTATTACTTTTTCTATTGATTTTTCTTGTTTTTCCAATATTTTATCTAAAGCTTTAGCTTGCTCTACTGTTCTTGGATAACCATCTAAGATAAATCCTTTTTCAGTATCAGTCTCTTTTAATCTTTCCTCTACTAATCCATTAACTATGTTATCTCCGACTAAGTTTCCTGCATCCATTATTTTTTTAGCTTCAAGACCAAGAGGAGTTTGATTAGCTATAGCTGCTCTTAATATATCTCCTGTTGATATTTGAGGTATTTCAAATTTCTTTATTAATTCTTTAGCCTGAGTACCCTTACCAGCGCCTGGTGGTCCAAATAAGACTATATTCATATTTATCATCTCCTTAATTTTTCTAACATAAGTATAGCATTTAAAAATTGAGATTGTCAATTAAGAATAAATGTTAAATATTACTTAATTCTCATTTAAAATATCTGCAATAATATCGACAGATTTTTTAGCTTCAGGTATAGGGAAAAGTGGATAATCATGATTTAAATTTTCTCCTACAATTAAATTAAATTTAACTTTTTCTTTTCTTAGTTTATCTACAAGTAACATAATATCAGGATAAAGTATATCTCTAGTTCCTGTAATTATTGTTAAATTCTTTAAAGCACTCACATCACCAAAAATTGGACTTAATCTTGAATCCTTTAAATCTTGCCCATCTGACCAAAATTTAGCTGCAGCCATAAGTTTTGAGCTTTGTAACCAAGGATCAACTTTCTCATAAATTAAGATATCTGGATTTTCCATAGTTAAATCTACCCAAGGTGAAATTGCTATTATTTTTTTAGGGGCTTTTATACTAAGTTTTTTTAATTCTTCTGTTAGACCTAAAGCAAACCCTCCACCTGCACTATCTCCCATTAAAACTACATCCTTATCCTTTGATATTTCTTTATAAAGAGAAATTACTTTTTCATATGCATCCTTAAAATTATACTTAGGAGCTCTTGGATATATTGGTAATATCACTCTTATATCCGACTTTTTTATTAAATTATATAAGAATGTAAAGTGATTAGGATCAGGTTCATGAATGTATGAACCTCCATGAAGATAAATTACAACATCTCCTTTACCATTCTCATTTAAATGTAAAACTTGCATGCCCATGTATTCTTTAATTAATATATTTTCATAATATCCATTAGGAAGCATATACAACTCTTCTTTCATGCACTTTCTTTCCCTTAACCATGCTTCCATTTTTTCCTGTGTAACTTTCTCATAATTAGTTACTTTTAAATAAATTTCTGCTACAGTTGCTAACACACTTCTTTTGTAATAAAATCTTGATGATAAAAAGATAGTCAATATTAAAAATATCGCTATCATAATTATCAATTTAAACATTTGTTTCATATTACTCCTTTTAAAATAACCACACGATTATCAATATTTTTTTCTAATATTTAATACACTTTTAAGATTTTTAGCTTTATATATATAACTATTTTAAAAATAAATTTTTTAAATTATCTCCAATAAATATCAAATTCTTCTTAATACTATATGACTTATACAAAAAATTAAATATTAATAAAATGCTTTTTTTACTTTTATTTTTTTCATTACACCTCCAAAAAAACATATAAAATAGAATTTATTTTAACAAAAAAATAATTCACCTAAAGTAATATACTATTTCCAGTTAACTATATATTTTTACTTATATGATAAAGATATTCTATTTTTATTATACATTAAAATTAAAAAAGTTAGAATATATTTATAAAATATTTTCCAACTTTAAATTTTCAAATAACTCTATTTTACTTCCAACTTCACTTTTCTATTTAAATGTTTTACTTGTTTTTTTTGTATCAACTACATTACTCTACACTGTTAATATATATACCAAAAGCATTTATCTTTTCTTTAATTTAGTACTCATATATTTATCATGTATTACTAAATTTTTCTAATAGTTATTACTATTCCTTAATTACATCTTTATTTTAATTTCAATTTAAAAAATAATTTCTTAAATTTAAATTCCAGATAAATCTATAATTAACTATAAAAAAGTTTTTTATAATTTAAGTACATATCATATCTTATTTTCATGATTTATCAAGCATTTAAACACAAAAATTCAAAAATAAAATTAAGATTTTAATTAATTTTACCAATTATATCCTATTTTTGTATTTAAGCTAATTTTATGCAAATCTTTATATAACTTTTCATTATTATTAGTATTTCCATCAAATCTTAAATATGTATCAATATTAAATTTGTCAACTTTATAATTCAATCCAAATTTAAAATCATATGATATCCCTATATTATTTATATAATCTTTCCATTTAGAATTTTCAATTTTATCTTTTATAAATTTATCATCTCCATTTAACTCAACACCTGCAGCTCTAAAAATCTCATCATCAATATCTAAATTTCCAATAATTTCATTTACATCAATAATTATTGGCTCATCATGTAAACTACTTTCTGAACTCATTTCTCTTTTTCTATATTTCTCTATTTTTAATTTTGAAGTTATACCAACATTCTCATAATTAAATCCCAATTTAGAGTTTAAATATATATTTAAATTTTTAATTAAACCATACTCAATTAAAACTCCACTTGATAAAGTATTTTTAAAAATATGGTTTATCTCATTTGAAGTTATTATTCTATCATATAATGTTGATGAATATGAATTATCTTCATTTTCTGGAATTCTTTCTGATATTGTATCCAACAAATTATCTTCAGTATAAATATTAGAATATGTTATTGATGGTGTAATACTAGTATAATTTTCAATTTGTGGATAAATTTTTAGATTTTTAATAATATTAAATTTTTTAGAGTATTTATTATATAATTCAAAACTATGTTGATGAACATATTCATCATAAATTCTTTGAACTCCTTGTTGTAAATCAGTATCTATAACTTCAAACTCTCTATTAATTATATTTTTATACTTCCCATAATTATATTTATATGCAATAAAACTTTCTATATCACCTTTATTATTTTTTAATTTAAATTTAGCATTTGCTCCTATTGCAAAAATATGAGCATGAGTTTTTAAGAATAAATCTCCTAACTTATTATCATAATGAATAAATCCTCCTATTTTAGCATTATCTCTAATAGAATAATTTCCACCAACAGTTACATTTAATCCTTGAATATCTTCTCTTGAAGCTCCTATATTTGATCCTATTTTAAAATAAACATTATCTTCAAAAGTTGGTTCTAACTTATAATTTGAATATGTTTTAAATCTAATTAATTGATAATTACGAAAACTTCTGTTTTTTAATAATGCTAATGTCTTTACTTTTCTTAAACTTTCATAACTTTTATCATTTGTAATCAATCCATCTTGTTCTAATTTTTTAAATCTATTTATAAATTCTTCAATTTTTGAATCTTCTAAATCATTATCTGATTTATATGTACTACTTTCTATCATTTTTTTAACTTCAGCTAATTTTTCACCGAAAATATAATCGTGTATATCTTTATTAAGCTTCAAAACGTCCTTTAAAATATCCGATTCGGATAAAGATATTAAACTTACTAAAGTACTGAAAAATAACAATAATCTTTTCATTATAACTATGCTCCTTTATATCTATATACAAATATTGTACCCCCCCCCCACTATTTTGTCAATGTTTTTATTATTAATCCTGAAAAAATATTAAACCTACCTTTAATCTTAATTATATCTATTATTTTCATATTTATCTTTTAATTTTACATTTTATTATTTAATTCTTTATTTTTTATTATAAAAATTGTATAATACACATGATATAAATATAGCATGAAAGGAACTAATATGAAAAAAATTATTTTAATTTTTTCTGCATTAGCAATTGTTAGTTGCTCAACAATAACTAAAACTCTAATAAAAACTACAAATTTTATATATAGGGGAGAAAAAGAAGTTCTACTAAAAATAGGTAGAACTGCTGCCTACTATGAATTACCTTGGGATCATAAAAAAAATACAACACATAAAACAATATTATATAACGGAAATGTAAAATTAGAATTAATTAAAAAAAGTGAAAAGAAAAATGATTCGGTTATCTATTACGCTCACGGTGGTGCTTTCATTTACCCACTATCTAACATATATAGAAACCTTGCTGAATTTATGTTAGGAATCAACGATAATTATGATTTTGTATTCGTTGATTATAGACAACTTCCTTATAGTTTTTATCCTAGTGGACATAATGATTATGATATTGGATTAGAATATGCATTTGAAAATTACAAAAATGTATATACTTTCGGAGATTCCGCTGGAGGACATTTAATAGTTTCTACATTATTAAAAAGAAGAGATGAAAAAAGAAAAATGCCAGATGCAGTAGTGCTTTTATCTCCATTTTTAGATATATCTCATAGTTTAGAAAGTAGAAAAACAAACATTAAAACAGATCTTTTAATAGGCTCTCCTGTTGAAAATTATGATCTTTCTAAACTTCTTAAAGATAATGAGTATTTTAAATATGAAAAAGATAAAAAACATCCATATATTTCACCAGTTTTCGGAGATTTTAAAGGATTTCCACCTACATATATAGAGGTTAATAATGGTGAATTATTATACGATGAATCTATAATAGTCAAAGAAAAATTAGACAAAGAAAATATAGAGAATAAGTTGGTTACTGTAGATGGACTTTTCCATGTTTATCATTTGTTACAATTTAATGAAGCTAAAACATCTTTAAAACTAATATTTGAATTCCTTGATGAGAAAAGACTAGGGGGTAAATAGTTTATGAATATACAAGAAATATTTAAAGGTGTAGAATATAGGATATTAAACTTAATTAAAGAAGATAATTTTAAAGATATGTCTTATAATTCTAGAGAAATTAAAGAAGATGACATATTCATTGCCTTAATAGGTAATATAACAGATGGACATAACTATATTTCAGCAGCCATTAAAAATGGAGCTAAGATGATAATAGCCGAAAGGGAAGATTTTACTTATCCTAAAGATATTACTGTAATTTTAGTTGAAAATTTAAGGGATAATCTTGGATATATTGCAAGTAATTTCTATAATTATCCTCAAAAAAAATTGAAAATAATAGCTGTCACAGGTACAAATGGAAAAACAACAACTACATATATTCTAGAAGCCATATTTAAAAATTCTGCAAGAATAGGAACTACTGGTTATAGGATACTTGATAGTGAATATACGGCTAAAAATACTACCCCTGAATCTTTAGATTTAATAAAATTAATGAAAGAAGCAGTAGATAAAAATGTAGAATATTTTTTAATGGAAGTAAGTTCTCATGCACTATGTCAGGGTAGAGTTAAAATGTTAGAATTTGATAGTGCTATTTTTACTAACTTAACCCAAGATCATCTTGATTTCCATCAAACCTTAGAAAAATATTTTGAAGCAAAAGCTTCTATAGTTAATTATCTAAAAGATAATGCTAGGCTTATTATAAACAAGGATGATGAATATTGTAAACGTTTATTAAACATTTCAGATTCTTTTTCATTAAAAGAAAATGCAACCATTAATGGAGAAGTTTTAGAATATACATTAAAGGGAATGAAAGTAAAAATATCTAAAAGTGATAAAGAATATATTTTTACAACAAAATTAATGGGTGAATATAATTTACAAAATATCTTAGGAGCTATAATTTCTGCATATAACTTAGGTGTAAGTTTAGATGATATTATTAATTCAATTAAGGATATTAATTCAATAGCAGGAAGATTTGAAATAATTGATAATGATAAAGATGTTATGGTTGTAGTAGATTATGCACATACAGCAGATGGATTAGAAAATATATTAAAAACTCTATCAATTATGAAAAAAAATAAAATAGTAACACTATTTGGAGCTGGTGGAGATAGGGATAAAACTAAAAGAGCTAAAATGGCTAAGGCTGCATGTAAGTACAGCGATTTAATATACTTAACTTCAGATAATCCAAGAACTGAAGATCCTGAAATGATATTAAATGATGTAGAAAAAGGAATAGAATCTTATATCCCGTATTTTAAAATTTGTGATAGAGAAATAGCAATTAAAAAAGCTATACAAAACCTACAAAAAAATGATATACTACTAATTGCTGGAAAAGGGCATGAAGACTACCAAATTATAGGTCGAGAAAAAATACATTTCGATGATAGAGAAATGGCTAGAAAATATTTAGGAGGTAAATAAATTGAAAAAGTTACTATTTACAATTTTTACTTTTATTATGTTAATTAGTTGTTTTGGAAATAATGAAAACGACGAAAATGTTTTAAACATTTACACTTGGACATATTTTATTCCTGAAAAGATTATAAAAGACTTTGAAAAAGAAACAGGAATTAAAGTTAATCTTAGCTACTATGATAATAACGATACTATGTTGGCTAAATTAATGATAGGAAATGAAGAGGGAAATTATGATATAGTTTCACCATCAACTGATTACATTCCTATTATGATACAATCAGGCTTATTAGAAAAATTAGATAAATCTAAATTAGGTAAAACTTTTGAGAATATAAATGAAAAATTAAATTTAATGGAAATTTCTAAAGTATATGATGAAGGATTAAATTATTCTATTCCTTATTCATTCATGGCAACAGGAATAACAGTAAATAATGAAATTGTTGGTAATAATTTTGTTAAAACTCCTGATATATTCTTAAATGAAAAATTCAAAGGTCGTATGACTATGTTAGATGATGGACGTGAAGTTATAGGACTTGCTCTGCAATATCTTGGTTACCAATCTGATTCAAAGAATATTAATGAATTAAACGAAGCAAAAGAAAAAATACTTTCTTGGGCAAAAAATTTAGCTAAATTTGATTCTAATGCTTCTGGAAAAGGTATGGCTAGTGGTGAATTCGCTATATCTCATGGTTATCCAGATGTATTTTATGAGATTGAAAGAGAAGAAGAAAGTAAATTTACTTACTTTATACCAGAAGGTGCTATGATGTATATAGATTCAATGTCTATACCTGCAAATTCTAAACATAAGGATAATGCATATAAATTCCTTGAATTTTTATACAGACCTGAAAACTTCATTGAAGTATTACAAGTATTAAGAAACCCAAGTATAATTAAGGGTGTAGAAGAAAATTCAGAAGTTAAACCAATAATTTCTTTTGAAGAAATAATAAGTAAATCTACATTACCTCGTGCTTTAGATGATGAAACTAAAGAATTACACGACAAAATATGGACAGAAATTAAATCAAGTGGAAAATAGCTCTTTTAGAGCTATTTTTTATATCCCCACCCTTATTATATTCCCATTTTATATATCTTTCACTCTACTTAGTTCTGTTGATTTTTTTCATAATTTAGTATATACTTTAATAAATATTAAACGAAGAGGTGTAAAAATGAAATCAATAAAGAAAACATTAATAATTAATATATTAGCACTTGGATTTTCAACTATTGCTAATGCTAATTTTACTTTTAATGGTTATTCATACGGAACTGAACCATTACTAACTGTAAACCAAGAAACTAATGAAAAATTTAGTGTATTAAAATTTACTGCAAAAGAAACTAAAATTTCAGATAAGATAAATTATAGAATAGAAAGAGCTATAAACGATATGATTAAAGATGAAAATACTAAAGCAAATGTATTTTTAACAGCAAATAATTCAAAATTTATGTCTGTAATAATTGTTGCAGCTAAAACAGATCCAACTAATAATAATGTAGAAAATTCATATAGAGGAATGGTATTTGACAGTAATACTGGTAAAGAATTAAAATTATCTGATATTTTTGTTGATCAATATCAAGAGGTTTTAAGACCAACATTAAATGATAAAATAAGAGCTTTTGGAATGAAAGCAAGTAATAAATACTCAGATTGGGATTCTGTAAGTTCATTTTACTTAGAAGAAGATGCATTAACATTAATATTTAACAAAGGAAAAGCAACTGATTCATTTGATGGTATATTATTTATTCCATTTTTATTACCAACAGTACAACAATTACTTAAATAGGTGTATTTATGGAAACTAAATGGATACTTTCTGAAACTAGAGCTAAATTAACTAGCTTTGATTTGCCAATAGATAATAATATACTTAATATATTGGCAAATAGAGGTATAGTTGATGAAAAAGATGTAGTTAATTTTATTAATCCTAGTCTTGAAAATCTGGAAGATCCTTTAAGATTAAAAGATTTAGGCCTTGCTGCTTCATATATATTAGAAGCTATAAAAGAAAATAAAAATATATGTATCTATGGTGATTATGATGTAGACGGTATTACCTCTACATCTCTTTTGTATTTAGCATTTAAAAAAATTGGGGCAAAAAATGTTGACTACTATATCCCCCTAAGAAATGAAGGCTATGGTTTAAATAAGGATGCAATACAAGAAATTAAGGATAAAGGCACTGACCTTATTATCACAGTAGATTGTGGTATTAGTTCTTATCATGATGTTGAATTTATTAATTCATTGTCTATGAAAGCTATAATAACAGATCATCACGATATTCCTAGTGATAAAAAACTTCCAAGAGCCTTGGCTTGCGTTAATCCTAAAAGAACTGATAATGAATATTCATTTCCAAATATTGCAGGAGTTGGTGTAGCATTTCTTTTAGCATATGAACTTTTTAGAAAACTTGATATGAAAGAAGAAATATATACATATTTAGACATAGCTTCACTTGGAACCATAGCTGATATTATGCCTATAATAAAAGAAAATAGAATAATAGTAAAATATGGATTAGAAAGACTTAAAAATAGTTCTAATCTAGGGCTAAGAACAATATTAAATAAATTGGAATTAACAAATAAGGAACTTACTACAGGAGATGTATCATTTAAAATTGCACCTGTATTTAATGCCGCTGGTAGATTAGCTGATGCAAAACTTGGAGTTAAGTTACTAATTAGTGATAACCAAAATGAAGTAAATGTTTTAGCAGATAATCTAATATCTAATAATATTGATAGAAAAAAAATACAAGATGAAATTATAGTAAATGTTTTAGAGGAAATAGACAATACAGATATTAATAATAAATATATATTAATATCACATTCTCCTAATTATCATCATGGTATAATTGGAATAGTAGCCTCAAAAGTTCTTGAAACATACTATAAACCCTGTATAATTATGGAAGAAAATCCAGAAGAAGGTATAGCTGTAGCATCTTGTAGATCTATAGATGGTTTTAATATTACTAAAGCATTGTCATCTGTTTCTAATCTACTTATTAAATTT
Source organism: Streptobacillus notomytis (assembly GCA_001612575.1). Lineage (GTDB taxonomy): Bacteria > Fusobacteriota > Fusobacteriia > Fusobacteriales > Leptotrichiaceae > Streptobacillus > Streptobacillus notomytis. The sequence continues at coordinate 12,441 of LJRV01000433.1, read as the reverse complement.
GGTGGTCATGCTAATGCAGCTGGATTTACAATTAAACTTGAAAACTTAGATGTCTTCAAAGAAAAGATAGAAAAATATGCAAAAGAACAGTTAGAAAATATTAAACTAACTAAAAATATTAAAATAGATATGAAAATTCCTGCTCAAAAAATTAGCTATGAGTTTATACAAAGTCTAAACTTATTAAAACCATTTGGGTTTGGAAATTCTACTCCACTTTTAATGAGTGAAAATTGTATAATACATAATCCAAAAACAGTTGGGAATAATGAACAACATTTAAAATTTGATATAGATCAAAAAGGATTTTCTGTAAAAAATGCAATTTGGTTTAATGGTGGAAACAATTTAAAAGAATTAAGAAAAAATCATATATTTTATGATGTAGTATTTAAACTTGAAACTAATGAGTATAAAGATAGATTTTATCCTAGTATAATAATAGAGGATATGAAACAATCTAAATTAAAAGATGATAGATTTCAATATTATCATTCTATGTATAATACTTCTTTTCCTATGAAATCAGTATTTTACACAACTATAGATTTAAGTGATATTGAACTTGATAAAATATATCTTAAAAAGAGTTTTAATTCATATTCTGTTATGTCAGGTCAAAAATCTATTTCAAAACTTGACTCAAATGTATCTACATTACTATGTAATTTAAACGATTTTTATGGATTTGAATTTGATATTAAAATTGAAAACATTGAAAATAGAGATAACCATAAAATAGTACATATATTGATAAAGAGAAATTATAACTTAATAAACTATTCTAACCAGGACAAAGTTCAATTTAGAAATATTAAAAACTATCTTCTCGGTATGCAAGAATACAATGATACTACTAAAGAAATTTTATCAAAATATTACAAAGAAAATGAATCTGTATTTATTTCAAGAAAAAATATCTCTTATTCAATTGAAAATGAAAAAATAGAAATAAAGGATAAATTCTTCTATACTCTATTTTTAACTATAGGTATTAAGTATTATTTTGATAAAAACAAAAAGATGACTTTCTATACTAAGAATAAGTATTTTATTAAAAATCCTCATTTAAAGAACTATTTTGAATTTAAAAGTAAAATAAATATTTCAGATAAGATTGATAATTGTATTTTTGATTTTAATAGTATAGAAATGCCTATATTTAAATTAAAATATGAAAAAGCTATATTTTTTTGTGATAAGAACTATACAAAAAATAAATTATATGTTATAAGGAAAGAAGTTGAATTGCCGCCTAATATATTAAAATTACAAAAAAATCTATTAAGTGGTCTAAATTATGATAAAATATTCTTAGAATATTTACCTATTAATAATAAACTATCGTTAATAAAAGAAGCGAAAAACAATCAAGTTATATATACTGATGAAAGTATAATTGAATATTTTTAAGGAGGACATGATGAAAACAGGAATTTATTTTGGAACTACTACTGGTACAACTGAAGATATAGCTAATAGAATTTCAAATCATTTCGATGATGTTGATGTTATTGAAGTATCAGAAGGTATCGATACATTTAATAATTATGATTTATTAATTTTAGGATCACCAACTTGGGGTCTTGGGGATTTACAAGATGATTGGATGGCATGTGTAGATGAAATTGATGATATGGATCTAAGTGATAAATACGTAGCTTTATTTGGTACAGGAGATCAAGCATCATTTTCTGATTCATTTATAGATGCTATAGATATACTTTATAAGAAAGCTTTAAAGGCTAATGCTAAAATCATTGGATTTACTGATATTGATGGCTATGATTTCACAGATTCACTAGCTGTCAAAAATGGGAAATTTATTTGTCTTGCAATAGATGAATTAAATCAACCAGAATTAAGTGATGAAAGAATAGAAAATTGGTGTAATCAATTAAAAGAAGAAATTGAAAAATAGGAGAGTGTCATGTATTTACACTCTCCTTTTTAATAAAAAATATATAGTAATCTAATATATACTACCATCTATATTCTAAATTTAGCCCTATTTTTGTAACAATTTTTTTTATTATAAAATTGACCTTAGATATTTTATTCTTAAAAATATTCATTTCGTCACTATTTTCGAAATCAAAACTAAACATATAACTTGTACCAAATTCTAAACTAGGTTTTATTATTAATTTATCATTAATATATCTCATTTCTGATTCAATTCCTGTAGTTATTAAAAAATTATAGTAATCATCAGCAATTTTCTTTTCCTCATTTATAATCTTTATATCCTTAGAGCTAAATTCTCTTATTCCATTTTCATCTATTTGTTCTCTTTTTAAATTTTTTAAACTATCATATAATTTATTTGATTTTAACTGATTATATCCTATAAAAAATTTACCTTTAATATCTATATTATTCTTTATTTTATAAGTTAATTCACTTTCATTATATATATTAAGTATATATTGTGAATCTAATAAAAATTTATTTGAACTTTGTTCATTATTTTTAGCTTGTTCTTGTGCTTGTGGCTTAACATTATTTATATTTGAAAAATTAGAAAATAATACTATATTCTTAAATTCTAACTTATTTTTAAATATGAATCTAGGATTTATATTATATTTTAAAATTCCATTACCATCTACTAATAGTAATAATTCATCTTCTTTAGCATCTCTATTCAACAATCTAAATCTATTTGAACTAGTTAAATTTAATTCACCTTTAAAATTTAATCTATTATTTATTTTATAATCTAATTTATTATCAGACCATATATTTATTATTGAAAATGTCTTTTTATCAGCATATCCAAACAAATATCTTAAATCTAAACTATGCTTTATTTCTGCATTTTCATGATTTTTATTATAATCAAAACCTATCCCTGTAGAAAGTAAATGCTCTAATCCTTCGTATTTATCTTTATTCATATGTGATGATATCCTATATTTTGATATACCTCTTATATCGAAATTATTAAATCTATAAATTAATTTATTATCACTATAAATTGATCCTATTGATGTGTCTATATTTTTAAATTTATCATATCCATCTTTATATAATCCTGATTTATCAATAAATATTCTTCCTTTTAATTTATTGATATTTTCTAATAATAACCTATCCTTATCATATTTAATACCAAACATTATTTCAGGTTTATATATATACTTCAAATCTTTAAATGATTCTACTTCTTTTAAAGTTATTTCACCATTTATCCCAACCTTATATCCTATATTACCATTTCTAACATTTAATTCATTATTACTTAATATATCATAATCTTTTTTACTCGGTAATATTGTTCCTGCATAAAATTTTATCCCATTATATGTTTCTACTATTCCAATTTTACCTTTAACATTTATATTACCCTTTAATCTTCCACCCTTTTTATATGTATTATGATTCTCGTCATTATGCTTTTTTAATTTATAATTTAAATTAAGACTTCCATTATTATTTAGATTCTTAGTTTCTAGTTTTATAAAATTTTCAAACCTAAGTGATTCTATATGGAAACCCTCTGAAGAATATATTAATCCACTATATCCCTTTAATTTATTATTATCATAATTAACTATACTTGAAAGAAATAAACTTTGTTTATCCTTAAATCTTAATCCTTGTGAATGATAATATTCTTTTAAGGTCTCTTTATCTTTTTCAAATTTACTATTCCATTCTCCTCTTAACTTAACTATTTCCTTTATATTATCCTCATATCCATCATTATATAGATAACCTAAATTTAATATTATTCCAGTACTCTTTGATAATTTTTTCTTAAAATTTAATCCAATATTACCTGAACCATCTACATCAGTCATCGTACCAGATTTCAATTTACCTCCTAAAAAGGTGAATATCTCCTTGTCTTTAAATGCTCCTCCCCATTCTACCCCTAAAATGCTTTCAATTTCATGATGACTTACAGGAGTATTATATATTAAGTTATCATCTGATTTTACATAATATTCTGCTCCAAAAGAAAAAACATTTGTAATTATTAATGTTAACAATTTATTCCTTATTTTCAATTTCTATTCTCCTTAAATTTCAATATAAATTATTTAGCTAATCTATATGTATCCATTGCTATCATTAATTCTTCTGCTGTTTCTATCTTAAATATCTTAACTTTTGAAGTTGATGTAGAATATTCAACATTTCCTGAAATTCTTTCCATATTTTTCTCAAAGTCAAGTTCTATACCTAAAAATTCTAACCCTTTACATATTCCTTCTCTTGCATACCCTGCATTTTCACCTATACCTCCAGTAAATGCTATAGCATCTACTCCTCCCATAGATGCTGCATAAGAACCTATATAACTTCTAATTCTATAACAGAACATATCATATGCAAGTTTAGCTCTTTCGTTTCCTTCTTCTACTCCTTTTTGTATATCTCTAAAGTCTGAACTTTCTCCAAATATTCCTAAAAATCCTGATTTTTTATTCATTCTTGTATCTATTTCTTTAGGAGTTAATCCTCTTTTTTCCATAATATATAACACAGCTGCTGGATCTATATCTCCACAACGTGTTCCCATCATTATACCTGCAAGTGGAGTAAGCCCCATAGAAGTATCTACTACTTTTCCATTCTTAACTGCTGATATTGAAGCTCCATTTCCTAAATGACATACAATAATTTTAGAATCTTTCTTTCCTAACATTTCTGCAACTACACCTGAAACATATTTATGACTAGTTCCATGGAAACCATATTTTCTAACTTTTAATTCCTCATAATCTTCAAGTGGTAATGGATAAGTATATACATGTTTTTCCATACTTTGATGGAATGCTGTATCAAATACTGCCACATTAGGTTTACCAGGTAATAACTCTCTCATTACCTTAATTCCCATAACATTAGCTGGATTATGTAATGGTGCTAATTCAGAAATATCTTCTAATTTTTTTATTACTTCCTCATCTAATAAAACCGAATCATTAAAGTATTCTCCACCATGAACTACTCTATGTCCTATAGCATCGATTTCATCTATAGATTTTAACACTCCATTTTCTCCTACTAGCTCTTTTAATACTAGATCTATAGCAACTTTATGATTCGGCATTTCTTCTTCTCTTTCTTCTACATTAATTCCCGTTATTAAATTTTTTAAGGTAAATATTGGATTTGAAATTCCTATTCTTTCACATATTCCTTTAATTAAAGTTTTATTATCTATCGTATTTATTAACTCAAATTTCAAAGATGAGCTTCCACTATTTATTACTAATATATTCATTTTTCCTCCTACTATAATGTTAAAATTTCACAAAATACTGCACATTCTGCACATGTTATCGCAACTACATCAACTATATCTTCTACACTACACCCTCTTGATAAATCATGTACAGGTCTTGCAAGACCTTGAATTAAAGGTCCTAAAGCTTTTGCTTTTGCAAATCTTTGAACTAGTTTATATCCTATATTTCCTGAACATAAATCTGGGAATACTAAAATATTTGCCTTACCTGCAACAGTAGAATCTTTAGCTTTTTGATCAGCAACACTTTGAACTATGGCAGCATCTAATTGTAATTCTCCATCAAATTCAAAATCTACTCCTCTTTCTTCTAGTATCTTATATGCTTCTCTCATCTTAGTTACTTGTTCTCCTTCGGCAGAACCTTTAGTTGAGTAAGATAAAAGTGCTACTTTAGGATCAGTAAATTCTGTTATTAATCTTGCTTTTTCAACAGTTGATATTGCTATATCTGCAATTTGTTGAGCTGTTGGATTTGGAAGTACTCCACAATCTGAGAATAATAATGTTCCGTCCACTCCAAATTCTTTAGAATTTGTTTGCATAATAAATGAACTTGAGATTGTTTTTAATCCTTTTTTAGGTCCTATTACCTGTATTGCAGCTCTTAATACATTAGATGTTGGAGAATTAGATCCAGCAACCATACCATCTGCTATACAGTTTCTAACAAGCATGGCTCCAAAAAATCTTACATCATTTTGAATTATTTCACGTGCTTGTTCTTCTTTCATTCCTTTTTTAGATCTTAAATGTACAAATTGTCTAATAAACTCAGGTGTTTTTTCAAAAGACATCGGATCAATAATTTGTACTCCACTTAAGTCCACTCCTATTTTTGCAGCATGTTCTCTTACTTGGTAATCTTTACCAACTAGTATAATATTAGCAAATCCTTCTTTCGTTATTTGTTCAGCGGCTCTTAATACTCTTTCATCTTCTGCTTCTGGTAAAACTACTGTTTTTTTATGTTCTTTTTCTTTTTCTTTAATTTGTTTAATTAAATCTGCCATTTATATTCATCTCCTCATTTTTTTAAAAAATTTTGTTATATTCTAACATAAATAAACTAAAATTTGAATTAAAATATTAGTTAAACATTTCATCAATGAAATCTTTAGAGTCAAATACTCTTAAATCTTCTACTCCTTCTCCTACTCCTAAAAACTTAACAGGTTTATTAAGTTCTGAAACTATAGAAAATATTATACCTCCCTTAGCTGTTCCATCAAACTTAGTAAGTATTATTCCTGTAATATCAGAAATACTATTAAATATTCTAGCTTGTTCTAACCCATTTTGACCTGTAGTAGAATCAATTACTATTAATGACTCATATTCATCAACATTTTGCTTAATAATTTTATCTATTTTTTCTAATTCTTTCATTAAATCAACCTTATTATGTAATCTTCCAGCTGTATCTATTATTGCAACATCAACATTTTTAGCCTTAGCCTTATTTATTGTATCAAATACTACAGCCGCTGGATCTGAACCATGTTTTTGTTTAATTACTTCTATGCCTGCTCTTTGTCCCCACATTTCAACCTGTTCAATAGCTGCTGCCCTAAAAGTATCTGCTGCACCTATTATTATAGATTTCCCCTCTTTTTTTAACTTCATAGAAAGTTTACCTATAGATGTAGTCTTACCCACACCATTTACACCTATAACTAAAATAACATTTAATCTTCCAGCTTGTATATTCAAGCTATTATTTTTAAATACTTCAAGCTTTTCTGAAAGTAATAATTTTAATTCTTCATACATTAATTCTTTACTTTTAATACCCTTACTTCTTACATTTTTTTCTAATGTTTCAACTATTTCCATAGTCATCTTCATTCCTAAATCAGACTGTATTAAAAGTTCTTCTAATTCCTCATACACATCATCAGTTATAGCTTCACCAACAAAAAAATCTTTAAGTTTAGTAAAAAATCCTTTTTTAGGTTTAATTAATAAATCAGATATTCCCATTTTTCTCCTTTTCTGCCTGTGATTTTTCTAAATAATCTGGAACTAAATTAAATAAGTCTACCTCTTTTAATAAATTCTCCTTAAACATTGCATAGAATATACTAGAATTTATTCTTAAAAACATATCTGGAAGTGATATATCTATTCCATTATACCTTATTTTTTCACTATATACTATTACTGAATCTCCTATTAAATTATACTTTTCATTTTTAACTAAGGATATGACTTCATCTAGTCTTCCAACTAAAAGTTTTCCTACTCTTTTACCATTTTCATATTTACCATAATATATTTTTTCATTATTTGAATCTATCATAGCTATTAATTTATCTCTATACACTATATTCCCTTGATATCCTAGGGCATCTAACTCGTTAACTTCATATATCTTAACATCTCTGCCAACAAACATTCCTTTAATCACTGAAATAGCTATTCTAACTCCAGTAAATGAACCCGGACCTACAGAAACTATTACATTTTGTATATTCTCTATTTTAGTTCCAGTCCAAGATAATAATGATGAAATTTGGTCTATTATATAGCTTGAATGTGTTCTTTTTACATTAATATTAATATTTCCCAGCATATTATCATTATCATAAATTGAAAGAGATGCAAGTTTAGTTGAAGTTGTAATTATTAATGTCGACATATATAATTTCTCCCTCCTTAATTTCATATAATGAAACATTTCTGCTGGTTTCATCCCTATGTTCAAGTTCTATGTATAAAGTATTTCTTGGTATTGCTTCTGGTACATTATTAGCCCATTCTATTAAAAATATATTACCCTCTAATATATATTCCTCATATCCTATCTCATATAGCTCATCTATGTTTGATAGTCTATAAAGATCAAAATGAACTATAGTCCTATCCCCTAAATCATACTCTAAAAGGTAGGTAAATGTAGGACTTTTAACATTTTCTACAACACCTAAATTTTTACATATTCTTTTAGAAATATGAGTTTTACCTACTCCCAAATCTCCTATTAAAGCTATTGATTTAAATTTATTATCTTTTAAAATTTTTTTACTAATTTTATCAGCTAACATATCAATTTCTTCAAATTTAAATATTTTTTTCATTATTCCTCCATGTTAGTAGTATAGCATAAAAAAAAGTTTTTATAAATAAAGAAAAGACGTCAAATAGATAAACTATTTAACATCTTTAAAATCACCATTTATAATCCAAACCTAGCCCAACTCTAAAAACTGTTGAATTATATTTAAACTTATTCCCATCTGTATTATTTTTTCCCTGATCACCTTTATTATTTGCAAAAATCAACTTAACCTCTCCATTTGGTTTAACTGTCAATCTCTCTCCTAAAAACTTTAACTCCCCTTCTATTGAAGGATTTATTACTATCTTTGATAAAAGACTAAATCCATAATCATATTTTTCATTATTAATTTTAAAAAAATCTTTATTACTTATCTCTACTATACCATTTGAATCTATCTGTTTTCTCTTGATATCCCTTAATGCACTATATAATGTCTCTGAATCATATCCATTTAAATATGATAGCCCTAACTTACTCTTAATCCTTATATTATCCTTAACCTTATATAAAATACTACTATCATTATATACCTTATACTGATATTGTGTACTTAATAGTATATCTAAAATATTTCTATTACTCATATTTTTATTATTTTCATCTTTTTTACTAAACAATAATATCGCCTTAGCTCCTAACTCATTTATAAACTCCAGATTATTTTTTATCTTATACTCTATATTTCCTCTTAAATCCACAAATCCTAATATCTCTGCTTCTATTCCTGAATCAAAGTATAGTCTATTTGAACTAGTTAGATTTAATTCTCCAAATAACTTTGTTTTATCATTAACAATATAATCTGCCTTATTATCACTCCATGCATTTATCGCAAAAATTTCATTCTCATCTACATAACCTATTAAAAGCGATGTATTTGCACTATTACTTGTTTCTATCTTCCTAGTTTTATTATTATATTCTACTCCAACCCCAACTAAAGCCAAATGTTCATAAGTTTCTGTTATATTTTCATTAATATCTAAACTAACTCTATATTTAATATCTGCCTTTATTCCAACATTCCCAATTTTTGTCTTTAATCTATTTGATGTGTATGCTGAAAATACTGTATGATCTATATTACTTAAATTACCTTTCTTATATTTATTCGTATCTACTTGTAATTTATCTGTAAATAACTTTCCCTTTATCTTATTTTCTGTATTAAACTCTATCTTATTATTCTTATATCCCAAATCAAATGTTAGCTCTTGTTTATGTAATAGTTTATCTGTAGGATCACTTTTAGGTGGCTCTTCCTTCTTAGCATCTTTAGTTCCCTTATTAGCACTATAATCCAATAATGTACTATGCTTTAATGTACTCTTTATATTTATTCTATCCTTATTATAGCCTAATCTAATTTCTCCACCAAATTCTCTTTTCTTATCACTTATTAATATTGTTCCTAAATATGCATGTGCCTTACCTGAAAGTTCTATATCTCCTATCTTTCTTGTTAATGTTACATCTCCCTTTAATCTTCCTAACCTCTTTGATATATCTGGCTTTAATTTATAGTTTAAATTTAAATCTATACCTAAATTATCCAACTTTTGATTTACATTAACAAATGTTTCAATTCTTCCTATAATACTATTAAGTGATATTGCTTGTTTTATATTACTTGACGGAGGTGCTTGTAGTATTCTAGAAAGTCCACTAAAACTTTCTATTGTATATATAGCCCCTATCTTTGATTTAGTATTACCATAAGTTAAATCTAATACCCCTCCTGATACTAATATTGGATTCCCCTTTAATCTTAACCCTTGTGAATGGTAAAACTCTTTCCTTAATGTCTCATCTTCTTCATATTTTTTATCCCATAATCCTTTTAACTTTAATCCCTCTTTTATAGAATCTTCCATTCCATCTTCATATTGATATCCTGTATTTAATGTTAATTCTATATGTTCATTAATTTTTTTCTTAAAAAATACTCCTAAATTTGCTATACCATCTATAATATATTTTTTCTTTATTTCTCCACCTAAGTATAAGAATGCTTCATTACTTTTTCCTAACAAAGCTCCTGCATTTAAAGTATTAATTGGTTCATATCCAAATTTAAAATTCCCATTATTTTCATTAGAAGAGTAATCTAATTTTAATTCAGAATTATTTTTAACATACATAGTTGTTGATAAACTTAACATTGAACTTAAAGCTAATATACCTAACATTATTTTATTTTCTATTTTTCCCATGTATATTTCACTCCTGTTCTTAATTTATTATTATATTTACCTGATCCATTATTGTTAAAAATAATATCAAAATCATACTCCATATCCATACTAATATTTTTATTAAATTTATACCCTACTTTTATTGTTGGTGTTAATTTAATATTAGTTATTGTTTTTGGAGCATTATCGTTTCTATTATTCTTTATCTCAATATAAGTCGTTCCATCTTTTTTATATCTCTCATTCATTTCACTTTCATATATATTATTTATAGTAACAGATAATTTACCTAAAATACTTACATTACTATCTTTCTTTAACTGTTTCTCAAATTCATAGCCTAAATATGTTTCAAATTCAAATATTTTATAATTTTCAGAGTTTCTTAAAAAATTTTCTAAATCACCAGACATATTATCTTTTTCTTTGCTACTACTGCCATTTGTTATATTAACAATATATTGACGTCTTTCATTTAAATGATTAACATGTATACCCGATATTAATGTTCCCTTATAATCATTACCTTTTAATAAAGTATTTTTATAATCTATTCCTGTTCCTATTAAAAAAGAATATAGAATTAATCTTTTATTTGAATGAAACATAGATAGCCAAAAACTTAGATCATTAACTAATGTAAAATTTTTCCAAAAATCATACTTTAGCTTAGTTTCTATCTCATATCTATTTTCTCTTCTTTTTTCTCCATTATTATCTTTATTAACATAGTCACGTTCTGACTCATATAAACTATATCTACCTTTAACATCTATATCAAAATCATTAATTTTTTTCTTATATTCATAACTAAGTCCTATTTTTCTATCAAAATCTATTTTTAATTCCAAATTACCAAATTCTTTAAAATTTAACCCCAATCCTAACCATGTTTCCGATGATTTTAATTCTTTGTAATTACTATAATCAGATCCAAATCCTAATTTACCCAACAATTTTAAAAATTCATATAAAGTTACTGAACCACTAAAATTTACTCCTTCATCTAATTGTATATCAGAACCTAATTCAACCTTTACTTTCTTAGAATTCTTAAAATCAAATAACTTAGTCTCTTTCTTATCTTCCATAACTTTATTTATTTTCTTCGATACATTCTTAACTGTTTTTTTAGATGATAATGATACATTAGAAATCATAGCAAGAATCAATAAAAAAATTTTTATTCCTCTCATTAATTATCCTCTCCCTACCATCTATACTCTACCTTTAATCCTGTCTTTACATTTGTTGCCTTATACTCAAGTTTAGATTGATTTGATTTTATATTTGCTTTTATGTCTACTCCTAAACTAGGCTTAATTAACAACTTATCATTTAAATAGCTTATCTCTCCCTCTACACTTGGTGCTATTAATAATAATGATCTTGTATCATTACCAAAGTTATTTTCTTCTTCTGTTATCTTCTTTAAATCCTCTTTACTAAACTCCTCTATCCCCTTATCCTTTATCTGATCTCTCTTTAGCTTAGTTAAACTCTCATATAACTTATCTGATGTTATATTATCTGCATAACTTATTCCTAACTTACCTGTCACTACAATATTTTCCTTTACTTGATACTTAACTTTATTATCATTATATACCTTATATCCATATTGTGCCTTTAAATGTAATTTATTACCTTGTCCATTACCAGCACCACTAGCTTGTGAAGCAGCCATCATGTTATTGTCTAACTTACTAAATAATGATATAGTCTTTGCTCCTAGTGTCGTTGTTAAGCTTAGCTTTTTATTTATCTTGTAATCTAGCATTCCTTTTGTGTCTGCTAATAGTAATAGTTCATCTTCATTTGCGTTATGATTTAATATTGATAGCCTATTTGAACTTGTAAAGTTTAATTCTCCACTTAATATTAATCTTTCATTAACCATATACTCTGCTTTATTATAA
>LJRV01000432.1 GCA_001612575.1 Streptobacillus notomytis | reverse complement strand
ATATAAGGAAGCACACTCATGAAGCATGTCATGCTGGTAGAAGATGAAGTTGAACTTGCTGGACTGGTACGCGATTATCTTGAGGCTGGCGGTTTTGAAGTGAGCGTCTTTCATGATGGGCAAGAAGCCTATGACCATTTCCTTCAGCGCAAACCAAGTCTCATGATTCTGGATCTAATGGTACCGCGTATGGATGGGTTGACTATTTGCCGAAAAGTACGTGAACAGTCAGATATTCCTATTATTATGGTCACTGCCCGGACTGAAGAAATTGATCGTGTACTTGGCTTAAATATGGGTGCTGATGATTACATTTGTAAACCGTTTAGTCCTAAAGAGCTGGTAGCACGTGTACAGGCGGTACTGCGCCGTCTGGACC
>LJRV01000431.1 GCA_001612575.1 Streptobacillus notomytis | reverse complement strand
GACTTGACCAATATCAATAAGGTTTTGGAAAGTACGTGCAATGGCACCGCTTTGTGTGAATAGACCTACACCGTTACCAAATGGATTGGCATTGATCAAAGCAATCGCTTCATCGAGTGTATCGACACAAATAATTGAAAGTACCGGGCCAAAGATTTCTTCTTTATAAATACGCATGTCGGTATTTACGCCACTAAAAATCGTGGCACCCACAAAGTTACCTGACTCATAACCTTGTACTTGAACATTGCGACCATCGAGTAGTAACTCTGGACCTTGCTCAACACCGCTATTAATCAAGTCAATTACACGC
>LJRV01000430.1 GCA_001612575.1 Streptobacillus notomytis | reverse complement strand
CTCACGCTTTAAGGGCTTAGGTGTAGCGTTGACCAGTACAGGTGCTGGCGCTGGTAATGCAGTAGGTTCACTGATTGAAGCAATGAATGCGGGTAGCCCTGTATTACATTTAACTGGTCAAGTTGAGCGTGAATATCTCGACCGTGATGCAAGCTTCATTCATGAAACCAAAGACCAACTTACATTCTTGCGTGCATCAAGCAAAGCGGCGTTCCGTATTACCAGTCCAGACATTGCCGTTGGTGTGATTCGTGAGGCTATTCGTGTCGCAACTACAGTTCCAATG
>LJRV01000429.1 GCA_001612575.1 Streptobacillus notomytis | reverse complement strand
GGAAGTGTCAAATAAGAATGAATGACATAAGTTAGTAGTAGAGAATAAAGTTTAACGAGAGATCAGTCAAAACGATAGAAGGAAGTTACCGAAATTTCAGGAAAAAGAAAGTGTAGAATCAAATGTTCTTTATTCTTAAATTCCAAAACATAAATAACCAAGTACAACCATATTAGATTGTTCTAGAGTATTTATAAGATTAAGAGATCATTAGAGCTTTATTGAGGTAATGGATCAGGTTGTATTTATTTGTGCTGTGGTAACAAATCCTTTTCTCTG
>LJRV01000428.1 GCA_001612575.1 Streptobacillus notomytis | reverse complement strand
CTGCTACGTCGAGCATCGTTTCGGTTTGAATCATTGCCCTACTCCAAAACCGAGCATCACCGGTCACAATTTCGAAAGGCTCAAAGAGTACTTGAAATTGACCGATGATGCAACAAGAACGTCGAATTACTCAGCAGCTGCTTCAACTACTTCCACTAAAGTCCAAGCTTTAGTTTTAGAAATTGGGCGGCTTTCTTTAATGGTTACAACATCGCCAATTTTAGCAACGTTGTTCTCATCATGAGCGTGTAACTTAGTTGAACGGCGAATTGATTTGCCATACAACGGGTGTTGAACGCGGCGTTCGATAAGGACAACAATAGATTTGTCCATTTTGTCGCTTACTACTTTGCCGGTTAACGTGCGGACTGTTTTTTCACTCATTGTCCGTTCCCCTGTTTTTCGGTAAGGAGTGTCTTAATACGAGCAATTGTCTTACGAGCAACTTGCACTTCGTGCGATTTACCCAACTGACCAGTTGCTTTCGCCATACGAAGACGGAATTGGTTAAGCTGCTGCTCATCAAGCAAAGCTTTCAATTCTTCTACCGATTTTTCACGTAGATCTTTAGTTTTCATTACATTAC
>LJRV01000427.1 GCA_001612575.1 Streptobacillus notomytis | reverse complement strand
GAGCATATCGTGTGCAAGACGCGGATGTTATAAAGCCTTGCCTTGTGTGCCCTGGTTAATCGATACAAGCTTGTCCCTGATGGTTGTCACAGATAAGTTGTATTTTTGAGCCAGGTACGAAGCAGAAGCCAACTCCACTTCGACTTCTTTTAACTCCTTCTCTATTGCACCGCTGATTTGCTGGCCGAGCATGATTTGCGGAGGTCGCTCAGCTTCAACAATGATGGTATAGCGAGCCATTTAGGTCACCTCCTTTACCTTAGCTTGATTTAACTTCTCCATGTGGCCTCCTTAAATTTTGCATTAGTCAGC
>LJRV01000426.1 GCA_001612575.1 Streptobacillus notomytis | reverse complement strand
ATTCTAACTTTTCTGATGAAAAAATAGAAAAGTAAAGTTTTAATATTCTTCCTGTCATCAAAATGACATTTAATTGTCACAAAATGGTCATGCATAATATTCTTATGGTTCAAGCAATTATAAGAATAAGTCATGATTATTTATGAAAATTAATGAGGGTAAGAAATGGACATTCCGCATCAGATTTCAACACAAATTGAGCAACTTAATCAAGGCGAGCAATGGACCTTCTCAGCACAAGAACTTTATATGAGTCATAACGACTTTAATTCGCTTTCAATCTTACTCACACGAGCATCGGAAAAAGGCGAATTTTCAATTACTCGCACTCAGCATAATAAACCTTGGGTCGGTACACACTCCCTTACTC
>LJRV01000425.1 GCA_001612575.1 Streptobacillus notomytis | reverse complement strand
GTAGAAATCGTTTGGATAATAATAAAAGCCACGCTGGTTCAAGCATAATACTTGCTTGTTCAGTATTGGCTACAGCTATTTAAACTTATTCAGCAGTTTACCGAGAAATAATAAAATTTCTTTTATGACTCAAACTTGGTTTTTGTTTTTATTGTATTTATTTTTAAATATTTACTATGATGGTTGCTTTATGCTCTTGTGGCTCAAGCCATGGATTAATGCTTATAAAACAATATATGGTTTTTACTCATGTCTCTTATAAACATCTGACGCTGCCGACGAGCT
>LJRV01000424.1 GCA_001612575.1 Streptobacillus notomytis | reverse complement strand
AAAAAAGAAAAAAATATTATTAATTGTTTCAATATTTTTCTTATTTAATATTTATTCATATAAATTCCATTAATAATATTGGTTAACATTTAAGTATGTTAATAGAAATATTCAAAAATTAAAACCATTTTATATTATTGTTTTAAATAAGGGAAGTGAAATTACCCAACAATTTTGTTATTTATTTATACTTAATTCACTAATTTTATCAGATATGAAGTTTGCTTCATCTATTACATTTATTGCTGTGAAAATACCAATTTT
>LJRV01000423.1 GCA_001612575.1 Streptobacillus notomytis | reverse complement strand
GGACCGTCAAAACTGAGCAGTCCTTTTTTGGTTTTTAACATTGCATATCGCAACTAACTATGTTTAGAAAGCGAAATGTTCAGCATCTAATGCCATCAATGGGTCTAAACCACCTGCGATAACGTCTACATGAGAGCGTACACGCGGTAAAATTTTCTTGAAGTAGAAGCGAGCAGTAGTTACTTTCGCATTGTAGAAATCAACATCGGTTGTACCCGCAGCTAATTTCTCTTGTGCTACAAGCGCCATACGAGCCCATAGATAAGCTAAAGTAACGTAACCAGAGAAGTAGAGATAATCTACAGCCGCTGCACCCACTTCATCCGGATTTTGCATTGCACGCATTCCGATTTGCATAGTGAGGTCGTCCCATTCTTTGTTCAGCGCAGCAAGTGGCTGAACATATTCTTTCATTTCAGCATTGTCTTTATTTGCTTCTACAAATTTGTGAACAATCTTAGTGAAATCACGAAGCATTGCACCTTGAGTTTGTAAAACTTTACGGCCTAACAAGTCCAGTGCTTGAATTTCAGTTGTACCTTCATACAAGCAAGC
>LJRV01000422.1 GCA_001612575.1 Streptobacillus notomytis | reverse complement strand
CTATAAATTTGATAATATAGAAAAGAGAAGTAAAGAGTTATTATCTTTACAAAGAAATGGGAATATAAACTTATTAGATGAGAAAGTGTATGAACATGAATTAAAGATAAAAGGCTTTGAAAAAGAATTAATAGATTTAAAGTCAGAAAACAGAGAACATAAAGAAACAATAACGGCATTACTTGAAAGAATATCTAAGTTAGAAAGCAAAGGGAATTAAATAAATAAAAGGAATTCATTACTGTGTATAGTGATGGATTCTTTTTTTCTTGACAAAGAATTTCTTTTAATATATAATTCAATTAGCACTCGATACACAAGAGTGCTAATAATTAAAAATGAAGGAGATGAATATATATGAAAAATTTTACTAGAAAGGCTATGAAAGCAATAGAAAATGCAGTAAAATTTGCGATGAATTTTAAAAATTCTAATGTTAAATTAGAACATTTGATGTTAGAGTTAGTTTCTAATGATGAAACTACAATATCTGTATTAAATAAGGTGGGTGTAGATAGAAATGAACTGCAACAAAACATATATACTAAATTAAATTCTATGCCTAAAATAAATGGTGGGGATATAGGTTATTCAGGAGAATTTTCTACTATGTTAAATGATGCCTCTAATATGGCAAGTAATGGTGGACATGAATATATTTCTGTAGTTTTCTTGTTAAAAGCAATGTTAAAAATAAATAACTTTGGATTAGATGTTAAAAAAATTAACGAAGGACTTGATTTTGTTATGGAAGGAAGAAAGGTTAATAGTGACGGATTTGAAGAAAGTCTAGAATCTTTAGAAAAGTATGGTAGAGATTTAGTTAAGTTAGCTTCACAGGGAAAACTTGATCCTGTTATAGGAAGAGATAATGAGATTAGAAGACTTATACAAATCCTATCAAGAAGAAATAAGAATAACCCTATGATAATAGGAGAACCTGGTGTAGGTAAAACGGCTTTAGTTGAAGGATTATCTCAGAGAATATTTAGTGGAGATGTACCTGATAATTTAAAGGATAAAACAGTATTTTCTTTAGATATGGGAGCTTTAATTGCTGGGGCTAAGTATCAAGGTGAATTCGAGGAAAGATTAAAGGCTGTGGTTGATACTTTAGAAAAAAATGAAGGTAAGATTATACTTTTCATAGATGAGATACATAATATTGTAGGTGCTGGTGGTAATAATGGTGCTATGAATGCATCTAATTTATTAAAGCCTATGCTTGCAAGGGGAGAAATAGAAGTTATAGGTGCAACTACTTTGGCAGAGTATAGAAAATATATAGAAAAAGATGCTGCACTTGAAAGAAGATTTCAACCTATACAAGTATTTGAACCTAGTGTAGATGATACTATTTCTATACTTAGAGGACTTAAGGAAAAATTTGAACAATATCATGGAATTAGAATATCTGATAATGCTATAGTTGCAGCAGCTACTATGTCTGATAGATATATACAAGATAGATTTTTACCTGATAAGGCTATAGATTTAATAGATGAGGCTTGTGCTAGGGTAAAAACGGAAATTAATTCTGTTCCTGTGGAACTTGATGAAATTAATAGAAAATATGCACAACTTGAGATAGAAAGAGAAGCTTTAAAAAAAGAAGAAGATGAAGTTTATATTAAGAGATTAAAGGATATCATTAAAGAAATAGAAGAGTTAGGGGAAGAAAAAAGAGTTTTAACCTTAAACTGGAATGTAGAAAAAGAAAATGTTTTAGAACTTAAAAAACTAAAACAAGAATTAGATGAAGCTAAGATTAAACTTGAAGAGAATAAAAGGATTGCAGATTATGCTAAGGCTGCAGAATATGAGTATGCTATTATTCCTGAAATAGAAAGAAAATTAAATGAAATTAGAGAAAAATCAGAAAAAAATTCTCTTGTTTCACAAATTATTGGTAATGAACAAATAGCTGAAATTATTGGAAAATGGACAGGAATACCTGTAGGTAAACTAATTCAGAGCGAAAATGAAAAAATACTTTCACTTGAAGAACATATGAAAAATTATGTTGTTGGACAAGACAGAGCAATTTCAGCTATATCAGATACTATACTTAGATCTCGTGCTGGGTTAAAGGATATAAATAGACCTATAGGATCTTTTATGTTTTTAGGACCTACAGGTGTAGGTAAAACATATGTAACTAAAAAACTTGCTCAAAATCTTTTTGATGATGAGAACGCTATAATTAGAATAGACATGAGTGAGTATATGGAAAAACATTCTGTCGCTAGACTAATAGGGGCACCTCCGGGTTATGTAGGATATGAAGAGGGAGGTCAGTTAACTGAAAAGGTTAGAAGAAAACCTTATTCAGTAATACTATTAGATGAGATAGAAAAGGCACACCCTGATGTATTTAATGTGTTACTTCAAGTCTTAGATGATGGAAGACTTACTGATGGTAAGGGAAGATTAGTTGATTTTAAAAATAGTATTATTATCATGACATCAAATATTGGAAGCCACTTTATACTTGAGGGTAAAAATGATCTTGTAATGGAAGAGTTAAAAGTAAGATTTAAACCAGAGTTTTTAAATAGAATAGATGAAATTATTACATTTAATTCATTGGGAGAGGACGCTATTAAAAATATAGTTAGATTAGAGCTTGAGAAGATGAATGAGAAACTTAAGGATAGAATGATAAATCTAATTTATGGAGAAGATTTAATAGATTATGTGTTTAATAATGCTTATGATGAAAATTATGGGGCAAGAGCTATAAAAAGATTTATACAAAAACATATAGAAATAGACTTATCTAAGTTGATATTAAAAGAGAATATAAATAGTAATGTCGATATATCTATTAATGTTTCTGAGTATGGATTGGAATTTAAAAAAGCTTGACTTAGCTGAACAAATAATGTATACTAGCAATATAAAGAGTAGAGTGCTAACAGGAGATGAAGTATAATGAATGATAGAGAAAGAGAAGTCTTTAGTATGATAATTAATCACTATTTAAATAGTGGAGAATCTGTTGGATCAAGAACTTTAGAGAAGAAATATAATATAGGGGTTTCATCAGCTACTATTAGAAATGTTATGTCAGATCTTGAAGCAATGGGATTAATTACTAAGACACATACTTCATCTGGACGTATACCTACTTTAGATGGTTATAGGATGTATATAGATGAATTACTTGAAGTAAGTGAAGTTGATGATGAAATTAAAGAACAAATATATTTTTGTTATCAGAAAAGAATAAATAAGACGGATATAATATTTAAGGAAACTGTAAAGATTTTATCTGAATTATCAGGTGCTGTTGCTGTTGCTATAGAGCCATCATCAGATGAGGAAAGTATTAAAAAAATACAATTTATTAGAATTACTGAAAAAGAGATATTTGTTGTAGTAGTAATGAAGAATAATATTATAAAAACATCTACTCTACTTATGAATACATATGTAACAGAAGAGAATGTAAATAATTTAAATTTATACATATCGGATTTAATGAATACTACTCATAAAAGATTTACTTTAAAGGATATGGAAAGGTTTTTGAAAAACATTAGTAGCAATGATTTCATATTTGATGAAAAAAGAATATTTGAAAGTAATAAGGTTTTTATATCAGGACTTGAAAATCTACTTTCCAGAGAAGATATGCCTGTTGAAAAAGTTGTTGAAAATATTAAGATAATAAATAATGAAAATGAAATGAATACCTTATTTAAAAATCTAACATCTAGGGTTGAAAATGATTTAGAAAGTAACATTATTTTCGGTAATGATATAGATATAAAAGGGTTTGAAGAATCAGTGTTCATATTTAAATGTTATGAATTTGGTGAAGATAAAGGAGTATTAGCACTTATTGCTAAAACTAGAATAGATTATTCAAAAACTGTAGCTTTACTTGATTTAGTAATAGATATGTTAAAGAAAATGTTAAATCAAAATTATGAAAATAAATTTATAGGGTATAAAGATTAGGAGATGAGATGTCAGAAGAAATTAGAGAAGAAGAAGTAAAAGAAGAAAATATTGAAGGAACTGATGCTATAATAGAAAAACTTAATACAGAATTAGAGGATTATAAAAAATCTTATGCATTAAAACTTGCAGAGTTTCAAAACTTTTCTAAAAGAAAAGAAAAAGAATTACAAGAGTATAAGGAATATGCTTCTAAGGATATAATATTAAAGGTATTAGAAAATGTGGATAATTTAGAAAGAGGAATAGAAGCTTCTCGTTCTACAGAAGATTATAATAAACTTGTAGAAGGACTTAAGATGACTATTAATAATTTTTCTGAGATGCTTACTAATGAAGGAGTGACAGAAATAGAAGCATTAGGAAAAGAATATAATCCTTATGAGCAACATGCAGTTCAGGTTATGAGTAATGAAGAAAAATCTAATAATGAAGTTTTAATGGTACTTCAAAAAGGATATAAGCTTAAAGGTAAGGTGATAAGACCTGCTATGGTAGTAATAAATAAGGTTGAAGAAACAAAAAATAATGAAGAAGATAATAAAAATTAGGAGGAAAATAAGATGAGTAAAGTAATAGGAATAGATTTAGGAACAACAAATTCATGTGTATCAGTTATGGAAGGTGGAACATTTACAATAATACCAAACTCAGAAGGAGAAAGAACTACTCCGTCTGTAGTATCAATTGAATCTAATGGTGAAATTATAGTTGGTTCTACAGCTAAAAGAAAGGCAATAACAGAACCTAAACAAACAGTAATTTCAATTAAAACACATATGGGTTCAGATTATAAAGTAGATATTCACGGGAAAAATTATACTCCACAAGAAATATCTGCTATGATATTAAAAAAATTAAAAAAAGATGCTGAAAGCTATTTAGGAGAAACAGTTAAAGAGGCGGTAATTACAGTTCCTGCATACTTTACTGACGCACAAAGACAAGCTACTAAAGATGCTGGAGAAATTGCAGGACTTGAGGTTAAGAGAATAATTAATGAACCAACTGCAGCAGCACTTGCATATGGTATGGATAAAGAAAAAGAAGAAAAAATATTAGTATTTGACTTAGGTGGAGGAACATTCGACGTTTCAGTACTTGAAGTTGGATCAGGACTTGTAGAAGTTAAGGCAACTGCAGGAAATAATCATTTAGGTGGAGATGACTTTGATTCTGCTATTATAAACTGGCTTGCTGATGAGTTTAAGAAAGAAACAGGAATTGATTTAAGAAATGAACCACAAGCTTACCAAAGACTTAAAGATGCTGCAGAAGATGCTAAGAAAAAATTATCTTCTACTTTAGAAGCAACTATTTCTTTACCATTTATAGCTATGGATGCTACTGGACCTAAGAACTTAGAAAAGAAATTAACTAGAGCAGCATTTAACGAATTAACTAAACATTTAATAGAAAAAACTAAAGAACCAGTAAAACAAGCTCTTTTAGATGCTGGATATACAGTTAGAGATATAGAACAAGTATTATTAGTTGGAGGATCAACAAGAATACCAGCAGTTCAAGAATGGGTTAAAGAATACTTTGGTAAAGAACCTAATAGATCAATAAATCCAGATGAAGTAGTTTCAGTAGGAGCTGCAATTCAAGGTGGAGTATTAGCTGGAAATGTTAAAGACGTTCTATTATTAGATGTTACTCCTTTATCTCTAGGAATAGAAACTATGGGTGGAGTATTTACTAAAATGATAGAAAGAAATACAACTATACCTACTAAAAAATCTCAAGTATATTCAACTGCAGTTGATAATCAAACAGCAGTTACTATACATGTATTACAAGGGGAAAGAGCTCAAGCTTCTCAAAACCATACTTTAGGACAATTTAACTTAGAAGGAATACCAGCAGCACCACGTGGTATACCTCAAATAGAAGTTACATTTGATATAGATTCTAATGGTATAGTACATGTTACAGCTAAAGATTTAGGAACAGGTAAAGAAAATCAAGTTACAATTTCAGGATCATCTAATTTAAGTAAAGATGATGTAGAAAGAATGAAAAAAGAAGCGGAAGCAAATGAAGAAGCAGATAATAAATTTAGAGAATTAATTGAAGCAAGAAATATGGCTGACCATTTAATAATATCTACAGAAAAAACTATAAAAGAAAATGAAGATAAATTAGAAGGTAACGAAAAAGAAAATATTGAAAAAGCTATAGAAGAACTTAAGAAAGTTAAAGATAGTGAAAATATTGAAGAAATTAGAAAAGGTATAGAAGGATTATCAAAAGCAAGTGAAGCATTTGCTATGAGAATATATCAAGCAACTCAAGCAGCACAACCTGCTTCTGAAAATGCTAATAACAATGATGATGTAGTGGAAGCAGAAGAAGTAAAATAGGTCTATGACCTATTTTCTTCGTGTATTAGGAGATGACTATGATAGTACTAAAAAAAGGTTTAATAGAACTAAAGATAGAAGAATTTGGAGCAGAAATAAAATCATTTACTATAAATCAAGAGGAATTCTTTTGGAATAGAAAAGATTATTGGTCTAAAACATCACCTCTTTTATTCCCTTTTGTAGGAGAACTAAGAAAAGGAGTCTATGAATACAAAGGTAAGGAATACACTATTTCAACTAGGCATGGATTTGCAAGAGATAATATGTTTGAAATAGTAGATAAAGGAGAGGATTTTGTTAAACTTGCATATTATTCAAATGAGGAAACTTTAGAAAAATACCCTTTTGAATTTGAACTGTATTTGATATATAAGTTGATAGAAAATGGATTTATTTTAAAATATTCTGTAAAAAATAAAAAAGATGAAGAAATGTATTTTTCTATAGGAGCTCATCCTGCTTTCACAATTAATGAAGATTATGAAAAAGATGCTTATTTAGAATTTGAAAAAGAAGAAGAAGCTCTTAAATATAAATTAGATGAAACGGGATTTTTTAGGAAAGATAGGGTAGGATTTAATCTAGTAGATAATAGGATAATAAATATTACAGAAGAGAATTTTAAAGAAGATGCTATAGTATTTAAAAATACTAATTCTTCATCAGTTTACCTTAAATCAAGAAGTACTAATAAAGAAGTAAAAGTAACATTTAAAGATTTTCCATATATAGCTTTCTGGAAAATGTCTAATGCACCATTTGTTTGTATTGAACCATGGTTTGGTATTACAGATATAGTTGGAGCAAGTAAGGATATAACATTAAAAGAGGGAATACAAAAATTAGCTCCTAAAGGAGAATTTAGAGCTAAGTTAGTATTTGAATTTAAGAGAGGTAAC
Organism: Streptobacillus notomytis; assembly: GCA_001612575.1. GTDB lineage: Bacteria > Fusobacteriota > Fusobacteriia > Fusobacteriales > Leptotrichiaceae > Streptobacillus > Streptobacillus notomytis. The sequence goes on along the minus strand of LJRV01000422.1, from coordinate 1,546 downwards.
TAATGAAAAAAGACTATTACGAATTGCTTGGTATTGATAAAAATGCAAGTGATGCAGATATAAAAAAGGCATTTAGAAAATCAGCTATGAAATATCATCCAGATAGAATGGTAAATGCTGATGAGAAGGAAAAAAAAGAAGCGGAAGAAAAATTTAAGGAATTAAATGAAGCATATCAAGTACTTTCAGATCCAGAAAAGAAACAACTATATGATCAATATGGTCATGCAGCATTTGAACAAGGTGCAGGAGGTTTTGGAGGACAAGGATTTGAAGGCTTTGATTTTGGAGATATATTCTCAAACTTCTTTGGAGGTGGCGGAGGTTTTGACTTTGGAGGATTTAGTAGTAATCAAAGAAGAAAACAAGGTCAAGATCTTTTATACACGATAGATTTAAGTTTAGAAGAAATAGCTGATGGGGTTGAAAAAGAAATAGAATATAGCAGGGTAGGTAAATGTTCTAGTTGTAGTGGTACAGGTGCTAAGGATTCTAAAACTAAACAATGTAGTACATGTAGTGGTAGAGGTTATGTAACAAAAACACAAAGAACTATATTTGGTATGAGTAATGTTAGAGTTGAATGTTCGAATTGTCATGGTATAGGTGAAATAGCAGAACATAAATGTAATTCATGTAATGGAGATGGAAATAAGAGAGAACAAATAAAGAAAAAAATCAAAATACCTGCTGGTATAGAATCTGGACAAAGATTAGTTATTAGAGATGGAGGAAACTATGATGGCTTAGGAAGTGAGTTTGGAGATCTATACTTACAAATTAGAGAAAAAAGGCATGAATTATTTCAAAGAGACGGGTATGACATATATTGTAAAGTACCTATTAGTTTTTTAACAGCCACTTTGGGTGGAGAATTAGAAGTTCCTACATTAAGAGGAAAGACTAAAATTAAAATAGCAGAAGGAACACAAAATGCAACTAAGATGAGAATAAGAGATGCTGGAATAAAACATAATGGATATAAAGGCTCTCAAATTATTGAAATTATCGTAGAAGTTCCTAAAAACTTAAATAATAAGCAAAAAGAAAAATTAAAGGAATTTTATGAGATATTAGGCGTAGAAAATGAAGAAAAGACAACAACTTTTTTTGATAAGATAAAAGAATTTTTTAAAGATTAAGAGAATTGGCTTATAGCCAATTTTTTTATTATTAAAAAAATTACATTGACTATTTCATGATTAATTGACAAAATATATGGGGGGGGGGTATAATAAAGTGAAAAATAATTAAGGAGGAAAAGATGTTAAAAGGAAATAAATTAATAGCCTTAATGACAATAAGCACAACATTATTAGGGGCAGAGTACTATGTAAAAAGTGATAATGGGGTAGAATTAGGTTATGATAATAAATTTACTAAAAAAGTTACAGGAGAAATAAATTTAGGTTCTATTTTTGGAAATAATAAAGAAATATTTATATTTGCAGGAGGACAAATAGGATACACAGATAAATTAGATGGTAAATTAAATACAGGAGTAAATTTAAAAAGGAAATTAACAGAAGAAATAGAATTAATATTA
>LJRV01000421.1 GCA_001612575.1 Streptobacillus notomytis | reverse complement strand
GTTCTCTTATGGATTCTAGATAAATCATTATCTTCACCAGAAGGATTTGACTACGTTAAAAATGTCGTTTTTGGAAATATCCTCGTACGTTTTGTTGTGTGGGTATTTGTAGCCGGCTTGATTTTCCACTTTATTGCTGGGGTTAAGCATTTGCTTGCAGATCTAGGTTTTGCTGAAGACCTGCAAAGCGGTCGTATTGCAGCGACAATTTCATTGATCTTATCTGTGGTAGCCATTATCGCAGCCTTTGTATGGATTGTGTTCTAATGAAAAGTGCTACAGGTTTAACA
>LJRV01000420.1 GCA_001612575.1 Streptobacillus notomytis | reverse complement strand
ACCCATCGTATGGCTTATACGATTGTAGGTCGCGACGTAAATTTAGCGGCACGTTTACAGTATGCTGCTGAAATTGATGAAATACTCATTTCTGATGATACTTATCAATTGATCAAAAGTGATTTTCTATGTGCGCCTAAGACCCCAATTTATTTAAAGGGTATTCAAGGGGCAGTAAAAACATGGCAAGTCATGGAAAAATACACAGGAAATAAATCAGACCATCAACAATGGTTTGATTATGAATATAAAGGTTTCCATTTAGTTTTAAATTTAGAAGAAGTACAA
>LJRV01000419.1 GCA_001612575.1 Streptobacillus notomytis | reverse complement strand
GGATTTGCAGGAAATGAACAGCTGGCTGGTTGAAGAGTTTTGACAGCTATTCATAAATGAACTGTCATCAAAGTTTCATCATAGCTATGCTTTAATACAGGATGCATCAGAATTTTCTTTTTAGCTGGCTGGAGTCTTTATCTTGAGCTTGAATAACCCTGTCTTAAGTCCCCATATTTCTTCACCGTTTAATGAAGAACTTCAAGGTGTTACGACTAAATTTATGACTATGGGCGGTCTGGTCGAGCAGCAGGTGGCCAATGCAATACTGGCTTTGCTGGATACAGATACCAATATGGCTATCGACGTACAGTTTCAGGATAACGTAGTAAACCGTTATGAACGGGAAATTGATGAAGGGTTAACCCTGATTCTGGCACGCTGTCTTCCGGCTGCGATTGACCTGCGTATGGTGATCGCGATGAGTAAAGCAAATACTGACTTGGAACGGATTGGAGACGAAGCCTCAAAAGTCGCCCGTATTGCCCAAAACATTATGTGAAGAAGGCGGATCGGCACGGGGTTATATTGAAAGCCCGGCATATTGGCAATCAGGTGCGGGTTATGATCCATGATG
>LJRV01000418.1 GCA_001612575.1 Streptobacillus notomytis | reverse complement strand
CTCCTAAACGCATCAAAGCATTTAACATTTTAGGATTTAACTCAAAACAAGCTGCAATACGTAAACAATGACTAAAACGTTTATCAGCCGAGCACAAAATTCCCGGCATACATAAGATTTTTTCATCCATGGCCTGATGAAACAGTTCTAGGGTATCAATTGATTCGGGTAGCTCTAACCATAAAATAAATCCCGCTTGTGGACGACTGACTCGAGTACCGACTGGAAAATAACGACAAATATAAGATTTGATGGTGTCAATTTGTTGTTGAT
>LJRV01000417.1 GCA_001612575.1 Streptobacillus notomytis | reverse complement strand
AGTATCAGCATTGAACCAATCAGACCACGGGGCAAGGAGCGAGTTGGGTCCTTGGCTTCTTCAGCAGCTAACGGTACACCTTCGACTGCCAGAAAGAACCAGATGGCATAAGGTACGGCAGCCCATATTCCTAAATCACCCATCGGTAAGAAAGCACTGGCACCGGCTTTGTCAGATACTGCAATATTAAACAGGTTTGCACTGTTAAAGTGCGGGATCATGGCTATAATAA
>LJRV01000416.1 GCA_001612575.1 Streptobacillus notomytis | reverse complement strand
ATTGCATTTGCTACTCCACTAGTTGCTGTTGTTACTTTTTCATCTACATAACTCTTATTTACTTCATAATGGCGTGGATCCCGTTCTGTTAGATCACTTAGTCGTTTTACTACTACCAGCCCTTTTTCTCCATCTTTCTTAAGGTAATTTGTTAGTTGTTTTTCTCTTCCTTCTGTATTAAATGTTTCTTTTCCATCTATTACTGTTACGACTGTAGCTAGGTCTTTCTGATTTTT
>LJRV01000415.1 GCA_001612575.1 Streptobacillus notomytis | reverse complement strand
AGTATTTTAATTCCAATTTTTTTATCAAACACGTCCACTTCTGCTATTACTTCCAATATTTCAGTGCCATAAGCTCCAGCATTCATATTAGTTATCCCCCCAAAACCTCCGGGTATACCTGACATATTTTCTATACCTTATATATTATTTTCTTTCATAAATTTAATAAAATCATTAAAATCTACTCCAGAATATGCTCTTACTAATGCATAATCATCATTTTTGTCTTCTATAACTTTATCTTTCATGTCATTTACTGTTACAAGAGATATATC
>LJRV01000414.1 GCA_001612575.1 Streptobacillus notomytis | reverse complement strand
ATAGTTACGGCCGCCGTTTACCGGGGCTTCGATTCAAAGCTTGCACCTCTCCTCTTAACCTTCCGGCACCGGGCAGGCGTCAGACCCTATACGTCATCTTGCGATTTCGCAGAGCCCTGTGTTTTTGTTAAACAGTCGCTACCCCCTGGTCTGTGCCACCCCCGCCCGGTTGCCCGAACGGAGGTCCTCCTTCTTCCGAAGTTACGGAGG
>LJRV01000413.1 GCA_001612575.1 Streptobacillus notomytis | reverse complement strand
AGTAGCAAATGCAATAGCAGCAGCAAGTATACCACAGATAAGTAATGTAGGAGATAGAAGACATAATATAGGAGCATCTTATGGATATTATGAAGGACAATCAGCTTTTGCAATAGGATTAAGTGGAATAAATGAAGTAGGGAATGTATTATATAAGGCAAATTTATCATTAAATACAAAAGGAAAAGTAGGTATAGGAGCAGGAATAAGTTATCAATTTGGAGGAGGAGAGAAGAAGGGAAGAGAAGAGATAATAATAGAGAGTCCAATAAATAAGGAATTAGAAGAGCAAAATAAGAAGTTAATAGAAGATAATAAGAGATTAGAGAAGGCCAATAAAGACATAAAAGAGACAATAGAAGAATTAAAAGAGAGAATAAAGGCATTAGAGGAAATATAATAAAGACCCTTAGGGGTCTTTTTTATAATAAAAAAACTGACCACCTTAAGGAGGTCAGTTAATAAAGGTATTCTTATAATTTGTTCTTGCAATCTCCTGTTGTAATAAATTCTTGTAAGTTTTCATAAGTTGTTTCTATCATATTAGTTACAGCTTCATCTGTAAATGATCCAAGATGTGGAGTTAGTAATACTTTAGGATATAGGCTTACTAATTCATTAAATAATTCATTTGGAATATTTTTTCCTGTAAAGTCTTTGAAAAATAATTCTGTTTCATTTTCTAAAGTATCTATTCCAGCTCCAGAAAGTTTTCCTGATTTTATTCCATCTATTATTGCTTTAGTACACATAGTTTCTCCACGACCTGTATTAATTAGTATAGAATTATCTTTCATTTTTGAAATAAATTCTTCAGTAACAAGTTTTCCATTTTCTTTAATAAATGGAATATGTAAAGAAATTATGTCACTTTCTTTTATTAATGTATCTAAATCTACTTGAGTTAAAATATCTGCTACATTTTCTTTTTTGAACATATCATAACCTAGTACTTTAGCTCCTAAACCATTAAATAATTTAGCGGCTGTAAATCCTATTTTACCTAATCCTATTACACCTACTGTACAATTTCTAATTTCTCTTGAGAACATATTAGAACTTACTCTAAAGTCTTTATTAGAACAGTTTGAAGTCATTAAAGCTGTGTTTCTTAGTAACATCATTGCAAGAGTTACTGCAAGTTCTGCGATTGCATTAGGTGAATAAAATGGAACATAAGCCATTTTCATACCTAATTCTTTAGCGTAATTAACATCTATGTGATTTACACCAACAGTTCTTGTTAGTACATATTTAACATTGTGTTTTTTATAAATATCTAAATTTTCTTTTGTAGCCCAACAATTACCTCTTAATATTACTGCATCATAATCTTTAGCCATTTCTGCAGTTTCTTCGCTATTTAAGTATTCTGGAATACAAGTAATTTCAAAATTAAATTTTTTATTTAATTCATGAAAAAATTTTTCTTCAACATCTCTTACACCATAACATAAGACTTTCATTTATTTACCTCTTTCTATATTATTGTAGCTACATGTGCAGCAGCTAAAACTATTATCCAGAAAATGATTGCAAAAATTGCAAATACAGTATTTACTAATGAAATATTTGAAGCAAGCACAGCTTCTTTTTCAAATTTAATTGCATATGCAACTGCAACTGTAGCAGGTGGAGTAGCAAGCATTATTATTATTGCTGCTATAGCTTCATAAGTGAAAGTAATTCCAAATTTATTTAAAACTATTAAAATTCCGAAGAATAATGCAGGGATTAATAATAATTTATATCCTGCATAAATAATAGTAAGTTTTTCTTTGATAGCATCTTTTAATGATATTTGTGCTAAAGTCATTCCTATAGCAAGCCATGCAAGAGGAGATGATAAAGTTGCTAAGTAGTTGATACCATTAAATAACCAAGGTAAAGTTTTATCTATTCTGAAAATAGAAATACTTTTAGCTATCATTTCTCCAGTTTTTGTATCTTTAATCATTATGCTAGTTTGTGGCATAGATGATTGGAATATCCATAAGAATAATCCTAAGAATGTTGCTATTATTATAGGGTTAGCGAAAATTTGTTTTAAATTTTTTCTGTCAAATTTTGCCCCACTCATAACTATTAGTGCAAAAGAATATAGGAAGACTCTGTAAGCGATATTAAATACATTTGCATAAAGAGTTCCTTCATTCCCGAATAATCCATTGATTATAGGGATACCAAAGAAAGTAGTTGATCCAAAAGCAGTTAATACCACTAATGTATCTTTTAAATCTCCTTTTTTATTTGCATATAGTACATATCCTATTATAATTAAAAGGATGTATGCAACAAATCCAAATACTAATACATTTATTCCAGTAGTATAAGTTTTTTCACTTATATCAGCTAAAAAAGCTTTGAAAGCTAACGCCGGTAGAGCAGCACTTAATAGAATTGAACTTAATACTTTAGAAGCGTGCTCATTTACTATTTTCTTTTTTTTTAAATAATATCCTAATAGAATAATAAAAATTGTTGAAAAGATAGCCGATAAAAATTTATCATTTAATACTACCTTTAAGTTTTCTAATAACATTTGTACCTCCGAGTATAAATTAATTAACGGTTAATTTTAACATGTTAAATTGTAAAAATCAAGTATAGATGATATAATGAAAAAGGTGATTAAAATGAAAAAAATGAGTTATTTTGAATTATTTAAAACCCTTTTTATTATAAATTCCATTACATTTGGAGGAGGGTATACAATAATTCCAATAATTAGAGATGAATTTGTTGAAAAAAATAATGTTATATCAGATGAACAGATGTTGAAGATAATAACTTTAGCACAATCTATACCAGGTGTTATGACTATTTCAACGTCATTTTTAGTTGGATATTATACTAAGGGTTTATTAGGATCTATAATAGCTGTAATTGCTTCAATACTGCCTTGCATAATTGTAATATTGTTAATAGCATTTAGTTACAGCAAATTTATAGGTAATATATATGTACAAAAAATTCTTAAAGGAATTAGTGGTGCAATAATAGCCTTATTATTTTATACGGTATATAATATGTTTGTAAAACAATTAAGTGATAAGAAAAAATATTTTTATTTAAGTATAAATATACTAGTACTTATACTTTCATTAGTTTTTAAATTTCAATTGATATATATTTTATTAATATGTGGATTTCTAGGAATTTGGAAAAATAGGGGTGAAAATTGATGTTATTAAAATTATATACAGCCTTTTTTGAGATAGGTATGTTTGCCTTTGGAGGAGGTTATGTAATACTTCCTTTAATAGAAGAATTTATAGTAAAGAGATATTCATGGGTTACAAGTTCTACTTTGGTAGATATAATATCTATTTCTCAAATAACTCCAGGACCTATAGCTATAAATGCAGCTACATTTATAGGTATGATAAATGCAGGTATAATTGGAGCTATAATTGCTACTTTAGGTGTTATTAGTCCTCAAATTATATTATTGATAATATTTATAAAATATATAGGTTTAGAAAATAAGAAGCTAGTAAAGATTATTGATGGAATAAAACCAGCTACAATTTCTCTTATTTTAATAGCGACAATTAATATACTTAAAAAAAGTATGTTTATAGATTTTTCATCTTCATATAGAGTAGAATATGTATCTACAGTTTGTTTTTTTGTGGCAGTTATATTATTAAATTACAAATTTAAAATGCGTAATATAATTTTTATATGTGCATTACTTTCACTTATAATTTAACTGATATTTTTGTTTTATAAAGTACGTATTTTAAAGCAAAAAAAGGTATTTTTTCATAAAAATAAAAAAAACCGAAAAAAATGCTTGACTTTATTTAAGGCATATGATATTATAATCCTTGTCAGTAGATGACAAAGAAAATAGTTAAAATAATTTGGGCCCTTCGTCTAGTGGTCAGGACATTAGGTTTTCATCCTAAAAACAGGAGTTCGATTCTCCTAGGGCCTACCAAATTAATTTAATTATAAATGGTCGCATAGCTCAGTTGGGAGAGCACCTGCCTTACAAGCAGGGGGTCACTGGTTCGAGCCCAGTTGTGACCACCATTTATGGAGGTGTAGCTCAGTTGGTTAGAGTGCTTGCCTGTCACGCAAGATGTCGCGAGTTCGAGTCTCGTCACTTCCGCCATTTTCTTAAAGACAATTTATATATTTGCCGCTTTAGCTCATTAGGTAGAGCAGCTGACTTGTAATCAGCAGGTGATTGGTTCGAATCCGATAAGCGGCACCATCGTGGCGAGATACCCGAGTGGCCAAAGGGAGCAGACTGTAAATCTGCCGGCTCAGCCTTCGAAGGTTCGAATCCTTCTCTCGCCACCATTTTTTTATATTTCAGGAGGAAAGATGGTAAGGAAATTAAAAGTAGCACAGTCAAGTGTTAATAGCCAATCAGATTTAATCAAGAAAGCTCAAGCAATGCAAGAAAAGATGCTACAAATTCAAGAAGAATTAAAAGATTTGTATGTTGAAGAAACTGTTGCTGGAGGATTAGTTAAAGTAAAAGCGAATGGCCAAAAAAATATAGTTGATATAAAAATTTCTTTAGATATTATAAATGATGCAGCTGAAGATGAAACTGCAGATGAATTATCAGCTTTAGTATTATCTGCTGTTAATGGTGCGATAAAGAAAGCTGAAGAATTAGCTGAAAGAGAAATGAGTGTTGTTACTGGTGGAGTAAGCATCCCAGGATTATTTTAAATTTAAAAAAGTATAATATATTTGACTCGAGGTATCTCGAGTCTTTTTTTATATTTTTTGCAATAGCATGAATAACTGGAACAGCTACAGAATTACCAAATTGTTTATAGTTTTGAGTGTCACTTACTGGTATAATATAGTTTTCTGGGAAACCTTGGAGCCTTGCTGCTTCACGAGGAGTTATTTTTGATTTAATTAAATATTTACTTTTCTTTTAATTTCAAAAAGAATGATATTTTGCTATAACCATAACCTTATACTACTAATTTCAGTAAATCTATGATTTTATATTTCTCTTTTTCATTATTTGAAAAAGTACTTTTTTTTGGAAATGATAAAATGTGATTTAATTCAATTAAATATGGCTGACTTTCCCCGTTTTCACATTCTTTTAATTATTTTTTGATTCATTTGCAATATTATATGTTTGTGATATAATATTAGTGTATGTTATCATATTTTTATAAAGTGTCATTCGAAGGATTTATTGTCCTATTTATTACATTTGTTTAAATTATTATTAACAAAAGGAAAAATTCTATGGAAAATATTTGTGTTGACAGATATAAGGAATTAATTAAAGAAAGAAGAAAAATAGAGTTTAAACTGGGTTATGATAATTTTATTAAAATGGTATATGATACAAAAATCAGAGATTTCTTTTTTGATAATGCTAGTGAAATCGTTGAAACTCTTAGAGAAAAATGTTGTAATGAACTTTATATGTTAGAAAAAGAAATTACATATAATATGTTAAAAAAATAGTTTGTGATGAACCATTTATATATATTACAGCATTTAATGCAATTACAAACTTTTTAGAATAATTTCCAGAATATACATGTACTTTAATTTTATCAAATACTAAAAGCAGAAGAAGTAGAACAGGTAAAGAGTTTGAATGTATGATTGAATTAATTCTAATAGGAGTAGGAATTTCTTTTGATAGTCAAGGTAATATTGGTAAGAAAGAATTTATTAAAAAAGGTATTGGTAAATCAGTATATTTAATTTCACCCGGAGTTTTAGAATACATGGTAAATAAAAGAAGTGCAGTATTAATTAGTGCAAAAACTTTACTTTAAGAGAAATATGGCAAGAAATTCCAGGAGAAATGGGGAGAACTGGAACAAGAGAAATGTTTTTAGTAACACTAGATAATACAATTAGTTCTGAAGTTTTAGATACGTTTTATGAAGCTAAAATTCAAGTTACAATTACTAAAAATATTAAAGATATGTGATATGTATTATTATAGAGATAATGATAGAGTTCTAACTTTTGAAAAAATTACTTGAAATATGTTTGAATAATGATCGTGGTTGGGATACTTTTAATTATACAGAAGAACACCAAAATAGAGTTGTTGATATTATAAACAAGCAAATTAATAAACATAAAAATTATGAATTTGTAAAAAAATATTATATTAAAAGATTGGCTGAAATTAAAAAAATTTTTAACTGTGACTTTTCTTGAAAAAAGTCATTAATTATGATAGAATAATACAATTGAAGGGGTATTTAGATTATATGAAAAATATAAATGTGATTTAGCATAATTTATACTTTCACATAATTTAAATAAACCTTTTTTAGTAATAATAATTTAGAAATATAATTTTAATATTTTTCCTATTTGTAATTTCAATGTTATTATAGTTAAATCAATATAATTGTTAAAATGGAAAGATGTTAAATATAAATATATATTGAAGCTATTTAAGGAGGAATATTAATATGGATAAGTACAATCCACTTGATATAGAACAGAAATGGTATAAAATATGGGAAGAAAAAGGATATTTTAAACCATCAAAAGATGATGAAAAACCAGCATATAGTATAGTAATTCCACCACCAAATGTAACAGGGGTTTTACATATGGGTCATATTTTAAATAATACTATACAAGATGTTGTAATAAGGTATAAGAGAATGAAAGGTTATGATACTTTATGGCAAACAGGTACAGATCATGCTGGTATTGCAACTCAAAATGTAGTGGAAAGAAAACTTGCTGAATCTAATTTAAGAAAAGAAGATTTAGGAAGAGAAGAATTTATTAAACAAGTTTGGGAATGGAAAGAGAAACATGGAGGAATCATAACTGAGCAACAAAGAAGAATAGGAAATTCTGTTGACTGGGAAAGAGAAAGATTTACTATGGATGAAGGTCTTTCAGAAGCAGTTAGAGAAGTATTTGTAACCCTATATAATCAAGGATTGATATATAAAGGGGAGTACATGGTTAACTGGTGTCCTAGATGTATTACAGCACTTGCAGATGATGAAATAAATCATATTGACAAAGAGGGTAATATATGGGAAATTAAATATCCATTAAAAGATGAAGAAGGTTATTTAATAGTTGCTACTACAAGACCAGAAACTATGTTAGGAGATACGGGTATAGCAGTAAATCAAGAAGATGAAAGATACAAGTATCTAATAGGTAAAACAGCTATATTACCATTAATGAATAGAGAAATTCCTATAGTTGCAGATAATTATGTTGATAAAGAATTTGGAACAGGAGTAGTTAAAATGACTCCAGCTCATGATCCTAATGATTTTGAGGTATCAAAAAGAACTGGTCTTGAGATTATTAATGTGTTTACAGAAGATGCTAAAATTAATAATTTTGGTGGGAAATACCAAGGAATGGATAGATTTGAAGCAAGAAAAGCAGTATTAAAAGATTTAGAGGACTTTGGACTTTTAGTAAATGTAAAAAAACATAATCATGCAGTAGGCCATTGTTATCGTTGTAAAACTATTGTAGAACCAAGAATATCTGATCAATGGTTTGTTAAGATGCAACCATTAGCACAAAGAGCTTTAGAAGTTGTTAGAAATGGTGAAATTAAATTAACGCCTAAGAGAATGGAAAAGAGATATTATAGCTGGCTAGAAAATATTAGGGATTGGACTATAAGTCGTCAAATTTGGTGGGGACATAGAATACCTGCTTATTACACCCCTAATAATGAATTAATAGTAGCTAAAAACATTGAAGAGGCTAAGAAAATATGTGTTGAAAAATTTGGTGAAGAATTACCGTTAAGAGAAGAAACAGATGTATTAGATACATGGTTTTCATCAGCTCTTTGGCCTTTTTCTACTATGGGATGGCCTAAAAAGACAAGAGATTTAGAAAGATATTTCCCAACAGATTTATTAGTTACAGCAGATGATATAATATTCTTCTGGGTAGCACGTATGATAATGATGAGTTTATATTTCTTAGATACTATTCCATTTAAGGAAGTATATTTTACAGGAATAATAAGAGATGAAATAGGAAGAAAAATGTCTAAGTCTTTAGGTAATGCTCCTAATACTTTAGAGATTCTTGATAAATATGGATCAGATGCAGTTAGATTTAGTTTTATGTATAATACAAGTCAGGGACAAGATATATTCTTTTCTGAAAAATTACTTGAAATGGGTCTGACTTTTGCAAATAAAATATGGAATGCATCTAAGTTTGTAATTTCTAATTTAGAAGGATTTAAAAAAGATATTTCAATACTTGATTTAGACTTTAAATTAGAGGATCAATGGATATTATCTAAATTACAGTTAGCTTCAAGAAATATTAATAAAGAAATGGAAGAATATAACATAGATATATCAGCTAAAATAGCTTATGAATTTTTCAGAAATGACTTTTGTGACTGGTATTTAGAAATAGCTAAAACAAGAATTTATGGTGTTGATGAAAATGATACTGATAGACAAACAGCACAGTGGATATTAAAACATGTACTTGATAATGGACTTAGATTATTACATCCATTTATTCCGTTTATAACAGAAGAGATATGGCAAAAAATTAAACCTTATGGTGATAGTATAATGCTAGTTGAATACCCTGAGGAAGATAAGGGATTATTAAACTTGGAAGTTATTAAACACTTTGATTATCTAAAAGAAGTTGTATCATCAATTAGAAATATTAGAGCAGAAAATAATATATCTCCTGCCAAAAAAATAGAAATAATTATTGATAGTGAAGATGAAAATGAAAAAACTTTATTATTAAATAATCTTAAAGTATTAGATAAACTTGCTAATGTTGAAAATGTTTTAACATTAACTGAAGTACCTAAAATGGCTGGATTTAGAGTTGTAGGAAATACGAAAATATATGTTTCTTTAGACGGTTTAATAGATGTGTCTAAAGAAATAGAAAAATTAAATAAAGAAATAAAAAAAGTTAAAAATGAGCTTGAAAAAACAGTGAATAAATTATCAAGTGAAGCATTTATCACTAAAGCCCCTAAGGTTATTATTGACAAAGAAAAAGCTATAAGAAATGAACTGGAAAGCAAGCTTATTAAGCTTGTTGAGAACATTGAACTGTATAAAAAATAGTAGACTTTTTTACAAAAATGTAGTATAATATTGGCGAGAATATATAAAAAGGAAAAGTAATTAGGAGGATAGTTATGAAGAAGTTTCTTTTGATTTTAACTGCATTAACGGCATTAAATGCTGTTTCTGGAGTTGAATTACAAATAAAAGGTGGTTACGATGTCTTTAGAAGACAATCAGAAAATAACAAATTTTTTAATAGTGAGTCGACGGACTTAGAAAGAGGATTTGTTGTAAGTGCTGAATTATTTCCTGTTAATCAACATAAGGTTGAAGTGGGAGTAGGTGCAGAATATAATTTTTCTGATAAAACAGCAGGGTATGGATATCAGAAATTCTCAGATGTAAAAAATCCTAGTAATGGAAATGGTAATAATAAGAGATACCATCATGTACCAGTATATGCTGTAATTAAAGCAAATGTATTACAGTTAGAAACAGGGGATGCACCTCTTGCTATAGTTGGTAAATTAGGATATGGATTTGTAAGAGAACATGCAAATGTAAATAATAAAGGAACAGGTGGATTATATTACGCAATAGGAGTAAATGGAGAGTATGGTCCTTTTGTTGTTGAAGCATTAGCTTCAAGAACGCACTTGATGGTAGTAGAAAGTGGTAATGGAGCTGCCGCGGCCGCTGCTCAAGCATCAGCTGCACAAAATGAGTTAATGAAAAAATCAAATGTTATAAATAAAGTAGGAATAACAGCAGGATTAAGATTAGGAAATTTATCGAGAACGGTTGTTGAAGAACCAGTATTACCAGTTGAACCAGTTAAACCTGAAGTTAAACCTGAACCAAAACCAGAAATAATAGAAAAAATAGTAGAAGTTCCAGTAGAAAAAATAGTTGAGAAAATAGTAGAAGTTCCAGTAGAAAAAGTAGTAGAAAAAATAGTAGAGGTTCCAGTGGAAAAAGTAGTAGAAAAAATAGTAGAGGTTCCAGTGGAAAAAGTAGTAGAAAAAATAGTAGAGGTTCCAGTAGAAAAAATAGTAGAGAAAATAGTGGAAGTTCCAGTAGAAAAAACTGTCTCTTATAC
>LJRV01000412.1 GCA_001612575.1 Streptobacillus notomytis | reverse complement strand
GTTTACTATCGTAATAACCCAACGCCAGTAAATGAACAACCTTTGCAATGTGCAACTCAACCACAATCAACCGTTACGACGGTGGCAATGAATGGAATGCGTAAAGCGATTGCTTCACGGTTACAGGCTGCAAAACATAACGCACCGCATTTCCGCTTAGTGGTCGATCTCAACGTAGAGGCTTTGCAAAAATTACGTAAGCAGATTAATGAGACTGTTCCACAAGTGAAACTTTCTATTAATGACATGCTAATTAAGGCAGCTGCCGCCGCACTGATTAAAGTACCTGAGGTGAATGTTCAATTTGATGAAGCGACTCAATCAATTTTACAG
>LJRV01000411.1 GCA_001612575.1 Streptobacillus notomytis | reverse complement strand
TCAAGCGATCGTCAGCTTGCGAGATGCAAGCAGTGACTGGTTGCGTCAAGCGAGTGAAAACTTACAAAAGGGTTCGCCTAGTACAGCAGCAATTACTTGGTTGTTATGGCCATGGGGTAAACAAGTTCATTCTTGGGATGAAGTTTTTGATTTAGAAGCGCAAATCTCTGAATGGAAAATTCGCCATCCTGACTTTGTGGAAGGCGTACGTGCTCGTTTAGTCGATAAAGATTTATCGCCAGAATGGAAAGCATGTGAAGACCTTACATTACGAGGTATTTTGGCCGATGATCCACCGATCACGACGATTGATAGCTGGAATGCATTACTTAGACAATATGGTGTAGTGTCATAATCAATAATG
>LJRV01000410.1 GCA_001612575.1 Streptobacillus notomytis | reverse complement strand
CTTCTAATTCTTTACGTAAAGAAACAATATCAGCTCCGCATGCTTTTAATGCATTCACAGCCGAATCGTTATCGAGTAAGGCTAATAGTAAATGTTCAACTGTAAGAAACTCATGTCTCTTTTTACGAGTCATGCTATCAGCCAAACGTAATGATACTTCTACTTGACGACTGAGCATGTGACCCTTTTATGCTTTAGTCTCAATCTGGCAAATTAATGTATGACCTTGCGATCGAGCGTAATTATTAACAAGGTTTGCCTTGGTTTCCGCGATTTTTCTTGGATTTACCCCGGCAATACCTTTACC
>LJRV01000409.1 GCA_001612575.1 Streptobacillus notomytis | reverse complement strand
CCTAAAATAAAAATACTTTTAGCTGGTAAATTTACTCCCTCTAACAATGTTGATGTACAAAACACAAACTTTATTAATACTTGTCTATATACATCTTCAACTCACAACTTTATTTCTTCCGGTATCCCACCACAACGATATGCAATACCCTTCTTTAAACATCTTTTTAAATACTACTGATGATGCATCCTGTCATCTATCAGTTTTCTCACTTCATCTATTTCCTCAGAATCAATGTCAGAGAGTCTATATGCAAAATTGATAGCCGATTGAATAGTTTTCTTTTCTGTATTACAA
>LJRV01000408.1 GCA_001612575.1 Streptobacillus notomytis | reverse complement strand
CTTTATGAATTTCTACTGCATTAAGTTGTAATGCTCCTGTAATTACAAAGCTTGGCACTGATATTCCATTAATAGATATTATCATAGATAAATGAGCTGCTTTCTTCCCTCNTTTTAATGCTGCAGCTCTTCCTAAAGCAATAGCAAATATTAATCCGAGTAATACTGCTCTTATTCCTAAATCTGATGAGATTGGAAATGATCTTTTAATAATTGAATTAACAGTTCTCCCTATCTCTTTCATAGATAGACCCAAATCTACTTTAGAAATATTTTTTAAGTACTTAGCGTACTGTACACTTAAAGGTTTATCTAAATCATACTTTTTCATAAGACTTGCTTTAATCTGTGGTGGAATTGCTTTTTCACTTTCAAAAGGATCTCCTGGTAATTTCTGTAAAAGCAAAAAAGTTATAGTTTGTACCATCCACAATGTAATC
>LJRV01000407.1 GCA_001612575.1 Streptobacillus notomytis | reverse complement strand
GAATATTGATGTAGAATCTGTTGTTCGCCAAACTGTTAACGGTATCGGCTATCACCATTCAGATTTAGGCTTTGATGGTTCAACTTGTGCTGTAATCAACATGATTGGTAAACAATCACCAGAGATTGCACAAGGTGTAGACCGCCAAAAACCTGAAGACCAAGGTGCTGGAGACCAAGGTTTAATGTTTGGTTATGCAAGCCGTGAAACCGACGTGCTTATG
>LJRV01000406.1 GCA_001612575.1 Streptobacillus notomytis | reverse complement strand
GCATCATCTCACAAATACTTTAATACTTTTTCAGGCAAATTATGATTTTTATCAGCGGCTTCATATTGAGGAATACAATCATCTGTACGATAACAATATAAATCTTCTTCTGTTATAAAATAAGCTCCAAGTTGCTTATCCTAAGATAATGTCAGACCAAAGTTTTTCGTTATAATTGCGTTATTACATATATCTGCAAAAACTGAACAATTAATTTCGATATCAAAAATTTCATTATTGCCATTTTTTGTTTTTTTCACATCATGTTCAACCATACGCATATTCCTTCTTCTTTG
>LJRV01000405.1 GCA_001612575.1 Streptobacillus notomytis | reverse complement strand
CTGTCTCGTGGGCTCGGCGGGTGAACGTTAAAATCTGAATTTGATTTGCAGGCAAACCTTGATCAATTAAATAAGCTGCGCGAGCAACAATAGTTTTCGTCTTGCCACAACCCGCTCCAGCCAAAACCAGACAGTTTTGAGCCGTAGTCGTTGCTGCTTTTTTTTGCTGAGCATTTAATTCATTAATTAACTTTGCAAGACTCATAACACATATCGCTAAAACACCAAGGCTTAGTTTAACAGAGCCATGCCATGAGATGGACCTTCGCTCACTAAAAACAAAAAAGAGCACCCTAAGTGCTCTTTTGTTCGTTATTTATTTTAAGAAACTGTTTTTGAGCTAGAAGGTAAATGCTTAATCGCAGAAGCGAGCCCTAAAAAG
>LJRV01000404.1 GCA_001612575.1 Streptobacillus notomytis | reverse complement strand
CAATAATTCGCATAAGCTACATGTGAAATATCTGATTGAGAACTGATAAATTTTTTCTCATTTTTTACTTTCTTTTCTGGTCTAAAGCCCATCAAATTTAGATTTGTGTACATTACATGTATTTTTTCAAAGCTATGTTTCACATTTCTAATTTGCAAAAAATCATCTAATTGGATTTCGTCTAATGAGACTAGACGTTGTCGATCAACGATCAACACAATTTAAGCCATCTATTTC
>LJRV01000403.1 GCA_001612575.1 Streptobacillus notomytis | reverse complement strand
CTCTATGATTCGGTTAAAAGACCAGAAGAACTTAACTAAAGATCTGGTTTTAGGGCAGAACTCAATTGATTGGAAACAGTTGCCTTTAAAAGATGCCATTAAAACAGTCAAAGGTAATGGTCAGCATGTTTTAGCAGTATTTTCTGATCCAAATTGCCCTTATTGTAAGCAGCTTGAACCTGAACTCGACAAGCTTAAAGATGTCACTATTTACACTTTTATTTATCCTTTAAAACCTCAGTCTATTGTGGTTTCTAGACAAGTTTGGTGTGCACCGCATCAATCATATTCATGGAAAAAATTAATTGAGCAAGGTGTTAAACCAATGGTTGCGAGCTGTACAAACCCGATTGACCGTAACTTGGAATTAGGGAAAAAATTAGGTTTTAATGG
>LJRV01000402.1 GCA_001612575.1 Streptobacillus notomytis | reverse complement strand
TCTACTGGAGTTAATTGGTTATTTCCATTTCCATTAGCATTATTTTTAGGTTTGTATTTATTTTCATTTGTATCATAATAGAAGTTTTTAAGTTCTGATTCTTTGTATAACTTATTGTCTTGTCCTCTTATTACCTTTTCACCATTTGTTTCATATTCAAATGGTCCATTAGCTATTTCTTTTATCTTGTTGTCTACATAGTTCTTATTAACTGCTATGCTTCCATCTGTTTCATCTGGTGATATGTCTTTAAGTCCTGTTATAGAAGATTTTCCTCCATCTATTTTTATAGAGTCTTTTCCATCTTTTCCTTTTACAGCTATTGTTCCACCATTATCTTCAGCTTTTATTGTTACTGATTCTTTTCCGTCCTTACCTTTTACAGTTACTCCTGATTTTTCAATTGTTGTACTTGTTTTATCCTGTGAATTATCTTTAGACTCAAATGTAAGTTTATCTCCTGTTAATTTAGATTTACTATCATTACTTGTAACTTCTACACCATCTGTATCAACTTTAGTTTTATTTCCATTTTTATCTTTAGTCTCTATGCTATTTAATCCTTTAATGT
>LJRV01000401.1 GCA_001612575.1 Streptobacillus notomytis | reverse complement strand
ATATAACAGGAGAAGTAAACTTACCAGAAGGAGTAGAGATGGTAATGCCTGGAGATAATATATCAGTATCAGTAGAATTAATCCACCCAATAGCAATAGAGACAGGATTAAGATTCTCAATAAGAGAGGGAGGAAGAACAGTAGCCTCAGGAGTTGTTGCTGATATAGCTGAATAATAATATATAAATAGCTTACTTTAGTAAGCTATTTTTAAAATAAAGGAGAGAAATTATGAAAAAAATACCAAATGCAGTAGGACCATATTCTGCATATTATATAGCTGGAGATTTCCTATATATTTCAGGACAATTAGGAATAAATCCTGAAACTAACGTTATAGAAGGAAAAACAGCAGCAGAACAAGCAAAACAATCATTAGAAAATTTAAAATCAATTTTAGAAATTAATGGATTAACTACAAAAGATGTAGTTAAAACTATGGTTCTTTTAGATGATATAAACGATTTTACATCTGTAAATGAAGTTTATGAAACATATTTTCAAGAACCATTTCCTGCAAGATCTGCCTTTGAGGTAGGTAAATTACCTAAGGGTGGTTTAGTTGAAATTGAAGCTATAGCATATATTAAAAAATAGAAGATAGTCCAGATTTTTACTGGACTATTTTTTAAAAGTGAAAAATATATCTTGATTTTTTGGGATTTTTGAGGTATAATAATAAATATTTAACTAGATAGGTTAAAGTTAAAAATTATTGGAGGTAAAAATGGTAGTTAAAGACATCAAAAGTTTAAAAGAAATGATGAAAAAAGTTAGAGAAGCCCAAGAACAATATGCTTCATTTACGCAAGAGCAAGTAGACAAAATTTTTAGAAAAGTTGCTCAAACTATTAATGATCAAAGAATTATTCTTGCAACTATGGCTGTTGAAGAAACAGGTATGGGTCTAATAGAAGATAAGGTTATTAAAAATCACTTCGCATCAGAATACATATATAACAAGTATAAAGATGAAAAAACTTGTGGTATTTTAGAAGAAGATAAATCTTATGGTATTAAGAAAATAGCTACTCCTATTGGTGTTATTGCAGGTGTTATACCTACAACAAATCCTACATCTACAGCAATATTTAAAATATTGCTTGCATTAAAAACAAGAAATGCAATTATTATATCTCCACACCCAAGAGCTAAAAATTCAACTATATATGCAGCAAAACTTGCATTAGAGGTTGCTAAAAAATATGGAGCACCAGATAATATCATATCTTGGATAGATGAACCAAGTATGGAACTTTCAAGAGAATTAATGGCAAGTGTTGATTTAATATTAGCTACAGGTGGACCTGGAATGGTTAAAAGTGCTTATTCTTCTGGAACACCGGCTATAGGGGTAGGAGCAGGAAATACTCCAGTAATTATAGATGAAACAGCTGATGTTAAGATGACAGCAAATTACATATTATTATCAAAGACATTTGATAATGGTGTTATTTGTGCATCAGAACAATCTGTTATATTACCTGAATCAAGATACGATGAAATTAAAAAAGAATTTATAAATAGAGGAGCATACGTTCTTAAAAAAGATGAAATTCAAAAAGTTAGAGATGTAATGTTTAAAGAAGGAGCTTTAAATGCTGATATAGTTGGTCAAAGTGCATACACTATAGCTACTATGGCTGGATTAAAAGTACCTGAAAATATTAGAGTATTAATAGGGGAAGTTAAAGATTATTCTGAAAAAGAAGCTTTCGCTCATGAAAAATTATCTCCAATCCTAGCTATGTATAAAGCTAAAGGATTTGAAGAACAAATGATTATAGCTAAAGCATTAATTGAACTTGGTGGACTTGGACATACTTCTTGTATGTATATAAATGAAGCTGAAATAGAAAAGATTAATAGATTTGGTAGAGAAATGAAAACAGGAAGAACCCTTATAAATATGCCAGCATCACTTGGAGCAATAGGGGATGTATTTAACTTTAAATTAGAACCATCATTAACACTAGGTTGTGGATCATGGGGAGGAAACTCTGTATCAGAAAATGTAGGAGTTAAGCATTTATTAAACGTTAAAACAGTAGCAGAAAGAAGGGAAAATATGTTGTGGTTTAAAGTTCCAGAAAAAATTTACTTTAAATATGGATCACTTCCTGTAGCTATAGAAGAATTAAAAGATGATAATCATAAAAAAGCCTTTATAGTAACAGATAGTACTTTAGCAGAATTAGGATATACTAACCATATTACTAAAGTATTAGAAAAAATAGGAATAGATTACAGAATATTTTCAAATGTTGGAGTAGACCCTACATTAAGTTCTACTATTGCAGGAGCAGAGGCTATGAGAGAATATCAACCAGATGTAATTATTGCACTTGGTGGAGGTTCTGCAATGGATGCTGCAAAAATAATGTGGGTGCTATATGAATATCCTAAAATTAGATTTAAAGATTTAGCTATGAGATTTATGGATATACGTAAGAGAATATTTGCATTCCCTAAAATGGGTATTAAAGCTAAATTTGTAGCTGTTGCAACTTCTGCAGGAACTGGTTCAGAAGTAACACCATTTTCAGTAATTACTGATGATGAAACAGGAATAAAATACCCATTAGCTGATTATGAGTTAACTCCAGATGTTGCTATTAACGACCCTGAATTAATGTTAACTATGCCTAAAGGATTAACTGTAGCATCAGGTATAGATGTATTTACACATGCTATAGAATCATATGTTTCAGTTTTAGCAACTGAATATACAAAACCTTATTCATTAGAAGCTATGAAATTAGTTATGCAATATTTACCTGAATCAGTAATGTTAGGTTCAAAAGCAGTTAAGGCTAAAGAAAAAATGGCTAATGCATCATGTATAGCAGGTATGGCTTTTGCAAATGCATTTTTAGGAATTAACCATTCATTAGCACATAAATTAGGAGGTAAATTCCACGTACCACATGGTATAGCAAATGCTTTAGTAATATCAGAGGTTATAAGGTTTAATGCAGAAGAAGCACCAACTAAGATGGGAGTATTCCCTCAATATAGATATCCAGATGCAGGAAATCGTTATGCTAAGGTTGCTGATTTCTTAGGATTATCTAAAGCTGGTCAAACTAAAGAAGAAAAAATTGAAGCTTTAATTGAAGGTATAGAAGAATTAAAAGAAAAAATTGGAATACCAAAAACTATTAGAGATTGGGGAATATCTGAAAAAGATTTCTTAGAAGCTGTAGATGAGTTATCAGTTGATGCATTTGATGATCAATGTACTCCTGCAAATCCAAGATATCCATTAATTTCAGAATTAAAAGAAATATACTTGAAATCTTATTACGGGAAAGAAGAATATTTAAAAATGAAAAATTCTAAATAAAAGTAAAATAAAATGCTCGTGTTCGCGCGAGTATTTTTACTTATTATAATAATCAAATGCACATTATTACATGAAAAAAATAAATGAAATTTTTTTTCATTTTTTTTTGCATTTTTGAAAAATTGAGGTATAATATACTAGGTGATTAAAATGCAATTTAAGTTTTTAAAAAATGTAGGACATGAATTAGGATTGACATCTATGTTCTGTTCAAGAATAGGTGAATATATATTAATATATGGTGGTTCTAATTTTCCAAATGGAACACCTCCATATGGAAGTAGAAAAGTATATAGTGATATGTACTTATATGATTTAGATTTTAATTTGATTTCTAAACAAAATGGTAAGATTTGCCCTGATAAATCTATAGTAGTAAATTATGATAATAAGGTATATTTAATATCAGGTGCAGAAAATACAAAAATATATGAATACACACTAGAGGGAAATAAGGTTATTGAAACAGAAATTTTTGATTTAGGTTTTGAAATTGTTGGTGGATTTGGTGGAGTATATAACGAGAAGATTTATTTTGGGAAAGAATATATATATGAGTTTGATTTAAAAAACTTGAAATTAAGTAAACTTACTAAATTTATAGGTGAGGTTAGAGAACAATCTATAAACTTCATATCTAATGGTAAATTATACTTATTTAGTGGTGCCTCAAATATTTGTTATTTAGATTCATATTTATATGATATAGATAAGAATGAGTGGAAGAAAATAACTCTCCCTCCTATTTGTTTGACTGCTGCAGCCTCTTGTAAGATAGATGATAATAATTTTTTAATTGTGGGAGGTTGCAACAAAGAAATTTATGATGAAGCAGTACAAAGATTAGGAGATATAGAGTTTAAGAAAGCTTATTTTTCTAAGAATAGAGAAGAATTTAAGTGGAATAAGGACATATATCTATTTAACACATTAGAAGAAAAATTTATATTCATATATAATGGAGATATATTAAATGCTACTTGTGGTTCTAGTATGATAAAAATTGATAAAAAAGTTTATTTAATTAATGGAGAAATAAAGCCTGGATATAGGACAGCTCAAGTTTTAATAGGAGATTTAACATGAAATATATTACATTGATACAATCATTTTACCCATCTTTTAGTAAACAAGAAATTAAGGTGGCAGATTATGTAATTAAAGAAAGAGATGCAATTTGTTTTATGCCTCTTCATGAAATTACTAAAAAAATAAATGTATCAGAAGCAACTATAGTTAGGTTCGTAAAAAAAATTGGATTTAAAGGTTTTATTGATTTTAAACTTGAAGTAGCAAGAGAAATAGCAAAAATGGAAGATGAAAAGCAAATTAAAGAACACTATATTGAAAATATTGAATACAACATATTAGAAACAATAAAAGATACTAAGATTTTAATTAATAAGGAAGATGTAGAAAAAGCTATAGAAGCAATAGAAAATTCTAAAAAACTATATGTATTTGGAATGGGAGCATCAGGTGTTGCTGCTTTAGAATTTCAAAATAGGTTTATGAGATTTGGGAAAATTGGACATAGTGTAAGTGATGGACATTTCCAAGTTATGTATGCTTCAACAACTACAGAAAAAGATGTAATAGTAGTAATAAGTTTATCTGGAGAAACAGTAGATTTAATTTATCCACTATCAATAGCTAAGGGAAATGGTTGTAAGATAATAGCTATTACAAATTATATATTATCTCCCATTGCTAAAATGTCAGATATTGTTATATTAACTTCTGGTAAAGAAACTTTACTTAATGGAGGCGCGTTAGTATCTAAGATATCCCAGTTATATATTATAGATGTATTAGCTACAGGATATGCTCTGAGAAATAGTAAGAAAGCTAAATTAGTAAGACAAGGTATGGCAGAAGCTATAGCCAATAAGAATAAATAGGAGGAAATAGTGAGTAACAAATTATTAGAACAATTAAAAGGACAATTAATAGTGTCTTGTCAAGCACTTCGTGGCGAGCCATTATACATTGAAAATGCTACAATTATGCCATTAATGGCAAGGGCAGCTATAATGGCAGGTGCAAAGGGAATAAGAGCAAATGGAACATTAGATGTTAGAGAAATAAAAAAGGAAGTTGATGTTCCTGTAATAGGATTAATTAAGAAAAATTATGAAGGATTTCCTCAATATATTACTGTTGGTATGTCTGAAATAGATGATTTAGTTGAAGCAGGTGCAGATATTATAGCACTAGATTGCACTTTAAGAGATAGATATGATGGAAAAACTATTAATGAATTTATTGCAGAAATTAAAGAAAAATATCCAAACATATTACTAATGGCTGATATCTCAAATTTAGAAGAAGGAATAAATGCTGAAAAAGCTGGAGTAGATATTGTTGGAACAACACTTAATGGATATACACCTTATACAGAAACTATGGATAAAGGACCTAATTATGAGTTAGTAGAAAAATTAGCTACTATACTTAAAATACCTGTTATTGCAGAAGGAAGAATACATGATCCTAGTGCAGCTAAAAAAATGTTAGATCTTGGAGCATATGCAGTAGTGGTAGGAGGAGCTATTACAAGACCTTTAGAAATAGCAAATAGATTTATAGAAGGTATGGGATTAAAATGAAAATAATTTGTTTTGATATAGGTGGAACTAATATTAAATATTCAATAATAGAAGATATTAATAAATTTGAAGTAAAAACTATAGAAACTAGAATTACTAAAGATGATAACCATATTTTAGAAGATGTATTAAAAATAGTAGGAGAAAATACTGATGTTGATGCTGTGGGTATTTCAACAGCAGGAGTAGTAGATTCTAAAATTGGTGAGGTTATATTTGCTGGACCTACTATCCCTAAATATACAGGAACTAAGTTTAGAAAAATAATAGAAGAAAAATATGGATTAAAAACTTTTGTAGAAAATGATGTTAATTCAGCAGCATTTGGAGAATATTGTTTTTCTAATTATGAGGGTTCTATGTTTATGCTAACTATAGGAACGGGAGTAGGTGGTTCTCTTCTATTAGATGGTAATATATTTAGTGGTGCTTCAATGACTGCTGGAGAAATAGGATATATGCCATTAAATGATGGATATTTTCAAGATTTTTCATCAGCAACATATTTAACTAATTATGTTAGTGAAAAATTGGGTAAAAAAGTTGATGGAAAATATGTATTTGAAGAGGCTAAAAAAGGTGATGCATTATGTAATGAAGCTATAGATAAGATGGTATATAATTTAACTACAGGATTGTTAAATATTATTTATATGATTAATCCTGATAACATTGTAATAGGTGGTGGAATTACTGCCCAAGGAAAATACTTAGAGGATAAGATATTAGAACTCTTGGATAAAAGATTAATAGGAAAACAGTTTAAGAGTAATGTTAAATTAGCAAATTTAAAAAATTCAGCAGGAATATATGGAATATATAACATAGTTAGAAAGGAAATGAAATGAGTTACAATTTAGAAAAATTTAAAGGAGTATTTGTTGCAATGTATTCTACTTATGATGATAGTGGGAACATTTCAACAGAAAGAGCAAAAGAATTAACAAAGTATTACATTGAAAAAGGAGTAAAAGGTCTTTATGTAGGAGGATCTTCAGGAGAAGGAGTACTTCAAAGTGAAGAAGAAAGAAAAGCTGTGCTTGAAGCAGTTATGGAAGTAGCTAAAGATAAGTTAGTTATAATAGCTCATGTGGGTGCAAATTCTACCCCTGAATCAGTAAGACTTGCTAAACATGCTAAAAAATGTGGTGTTGATGCAGTATCATCAATTCCATGTGTATATTATGGATTTTCTCCTAAGGCAGTAAAAGAACATTGGAATGCTATGATAGATGCTACAGATTTACCATTTATTATTTATCATATACCGCAAACAACTAGATTTAACCTACCTATTTCCTTATTAGAAGAAATGGCTGCTATGGAAAAGGTTATAGGAATTAAATGTTCTTCTGAATCTACATTTGAATTACAACAATTTAAATATATAGGTTCTAAAGTAAAAAATGGTGAATTTATAGTATTTAATGGACCAGATGAACAATTTATTGCAGGACGTATGATAGGAGCAGATGGTGGAATAGGTGGAACATATGGAGTTATGCCTGAATTATTCGTTAAATTAAATGAATACATGGAAAATAGAGAATTTGACATGGCAAGAGAATTACAAAATGAAGTAAATGAAGTAATAAAAGGATTATTAAAAGGACCATCATTATATGGTTTAGCAAAATATATTTTACATTTAAGAGGAATACATACAGGAGCTCCAAGAGGACCAATGTTACCTGTAGTTGAAGAAAAGGATATAGAGCTTGCTAAAGAGTTAAATGATAAGATAGAAAAATTAATTAATAAGTATTGCAATTAAAATAAATATTATATATCGGAGGGAATTATGAATAAAAAATTCAAAATGTTAGCAGCTATAGCTGCATTAGCATTTACAGCATTTTCGTGTGGTAAAAAAACAGAAACAAAATCTGAAGGACCTGTAACTATTAAATATTGGTCTTTCCCTAATTTTACAGCTGATGAAGAATTTAAGACACCAGAAGAATTTGACATGGCTTTAATAAAAGCGTTTGAAGAAGCAAATCCAGGTATTAAAGTTGAATATCAAAAAATTGACTTTACAGATGGACCAGCAAAACTTGAAACAGCTATACAATCTAAATCGACTCCAGATGTTGTTATTGATGCTCCAGGAAGAGTAATAGACTGGGCTAAAAAAGGATATTTAGTTCCTTTTGATATTGACACTTCTGTTTATTCTAAATCTATGTTATCAGCTTCAAGTTATGATGGTAAATTATATCTACATCCATTAGGAACAGCACCATTTGTTATGGCATTTAATAGAGTTATTACTGATAAATTAGGTATTACTGATATGTTGCCATTAAATAGACCTGGAAGAAACTGGACAGTTGCTGAATTTGAAGCATTATTAACAGCTATTAAAGAAAAAGCACCAAAAATAGATCCAATATTATTATATACTAAATCACAAGCAGGGGATCAAGGTCCTAGAGCATTTGTTTCTAACTTATTTGATTCATGGATTACAAATAAAGAAATAACTAAGTATACTATTAATGATGAAAATGGAGTTAAGAGTTTAGAATGGATTAAACAAGCTTATGATAAAGGACTTTTAGGAAAAGGAGTTTCATCAGAAGCTAAAGATGCATTAGAAGCATTTAGAAGTGGAAATGCAGCAGGAACAATACTTTACTCACCAGGATTAAAAGGTGGGAAAGCAGATGTTGAAGCTATAAAAGCAGGTAAATTAGATCCAGTATATGTTGCCTTCCCTAATGAAAGTGGACAATCTAAATTTGAATTCTTATTAGCAGGGGCAGCAATATTTGATAATGAAGATATGGCAAGAAGTGAAGCTGCTAAGAAATTTGTTGATTTCATAGCTAATGATTCAGTATGGGGACAAAGAGCTCTTAAGGCAACTAGAAACTTCTCACCAGTTGGAAAAAAAGGGCTTTATGGTGATGATGTAGAAACTAAATTCATAGAATCACAAAGTGGAAATTTTGGACCTTACTACAACACTATAGATGGTTATGCTCAAATGAGACCATTATGGTTTAACATGGTTCAATCAGTATTAAATGGGCAAGTTAGTCCTAAAGAAGCATTAGATAAATTCGTTGAAAATGCAAATAAAACAATTGAAGACGCAAAATAGTAATAGAAAATAGAAGGGGTAGAGCTTTCTACCCCTTTTATATAAGGAGAGGTGCAATAGATGTTTAGTTCTATTAAAAAAATAAACTTTAAAAAAATAGATTATAGTGCATATTTATTTATTTTACCAATAATGATATTCTTTTCAACATTTGTTTTATATCCAATGGCTAAAGGGATTTATTTATCGTTATTTAGATTTAGAGGACGTAATACAACATTTGTTGGATTAAAACATTATATAGATTTATTTAGTGATGATGTGTTTATAAAGTCTACAACAAATACTGTAATAATTACTATGATAGCAGTTCCTATAGTAGTTGCATTTTCTATATTTGTTGCTATTAATATTTATGAAAGAAGTGCATTAGTAAGATCGATTTTTAGAGGTATATTTTATATACCGGCTATATCATCAGTAGTTTCAGTTACTGTTGTATGGAATTGGATTTATCATCCAAAATATGGAATATTAAATTATATTTTAAATAGTACACATATTACAAGTAACCAAATAGATTGGCTTGGTAATCCTAGAACGGCTATATATGCCATTATAGCGATACTGATTACTACTAGTGTTGGTCAACCTATAATTTTATATGTAGCAGCTTTAGGAAATGTTCCTAAAGATTTAATAGAAGCTTCAAAAATTGATGGTGCTACAGATTCTCAGTGTTTTAGAAAGATTATATGGCCAACTATTAAACCAACAACATTATATATAGTGGTTGTTACAACTATTAATAGTTTTCAAATATTTGCTTTAATACAATTATTAACAGCAGGTGGACCAAATTATTCAACATCAACAATAATGTATTTAGTTTACCAAAAAGCAATAGTAGAAACTAGATTTGGTGTTTCATCAGCAATGGGAGTATTACTTGCGATTATAATTGGTATAATTTCAGTATTACAATTTAAATTCTTATCACATGATGTAGATTAATTAGGTTAGGAGAAAGTATGGAAGTTAAAAAAACAACACCTTTAGGTGTAATATCAATAATAGTATTAATTATATTTGCTCTGTTCTTTATATTTCCATTTTATTGGATATTAACAGGTTCATTTAAAATACAAGATGTTGCAATAAGTATACCACCACAATGGATACCAATTTCGCCAACTCTTGATAACTATAGACAATTATTAGTAAATAATACTGCAAGATGGTTCTTTAATTCGGTATTTATTTCTAGTATGACAACAATATTAGTTTGTGTAACTGCAACACTTGCAGGATATGCTTTAGCTAAAAAAAGTTTTCCAGGAGTAAATGTATTATTTATAGTGTTTGTTGCTGCAATGGCATTACCTAAACAAGTAATTTTAATACCATTACTTAAGTTTATAACTGAATTAGGTTGGATAGATACATATCAAGCATTAATCTTACCAGCAGTAGGATGGCCTTTTGGAGTATTCTTAATGAAACAATTCTCACATTCAGTTCCTAATGAATTGCTTGAATCAGCAAAAATTGATGGTTGTGGAGAATTTAAAACATTTTTATCTATAGTATTACCTATAGTTAAACCTGGAATAGGAGCTTTAGCAATATTTACATTTATTGCAAGCTGGAATGATTATTTCTCTCAATTAATATTTACTAATAGTGAATTGATGAAAACATTACCACTAGGTGTGGCTTCAATGGCACAACTTGCAGAGTTTTCATTAAATTATGGATTATTAATGGCAGGTGCAGCCCTTGCATCTATGCCTATGATAATAGTATTTTTAATGTTCCAAAGCTATTTCACACAAGGAGTTACTATGGGAGCTGTTAAAGGATAAATATTTTAGGAGGAAATCGTGTATAAAAAAATTAAAACGTTAATAATTACAGTTTTATTATCTATTAGCATATTTTCTTGTGGCAAGAATAATAAAATAGATGGAATAGTTACAATTAAATATTGGTCCTTTCCTAATTTCAATGCAGATGCTGAATTAAAAACATCTGAAGAATTTGATATGGCTTTAATAAAAGCATTTGAGAAAGCAAATCCAAATATTAAAGTTGAATATCAAAAAATAGATTTTACAGATGGACCTGCAAAGCTTGAGACTGCTATTATTTCTAAATCAAATCCTGATGTTATTATTGATGCTCCAGGAAGGGTAATAGATTGGGCTAAAAAAGGATATTTAGTTCCTTTTGATATTGACATTTCTGTTTATTCTGACACAATAGTTTCAGCTGCAAGCCATGATGGAAAACTTTATCTATACCCATTAGGTACTGCACCATTTGTTATGGCATTTAATAGAGTTATTACAGATAGATTAGGTGTTACTGATATGTTGCCATTAAATAGACCTGGAAGAAATTGGACGGTAGAAGAATTTGAAGCCTTATTAACAGCTATTAAAGAAAGAGATTCAAGTATAGATCCAATAATATTTTTCAATAAATCAACAGATGGAAGTCATGGACCAAGATCTTTTGTTCTTAATCTATTTGATACTTGGCTTACAGATAAAGACGTGACTAAGTATATAGTTAATAATGAAAAGGGGATTAAGGCTTTAGAATGGGCTAAGAAAGCACATGATAAGGGATTATTAGGAGATGGTGTTTCATCAGAGGCAAAAGATGCTTTAGAAGCATTTAGAAGTGGACTTTCAGCAGGTACTATGATTTACTCACCTGGATTAAATGCTATAAGAGGAAATCAAATAGCTATAGAAAAAGGTAAGTTAGATCCTGTATATGTAGCTATGCCAAATAGTAGTGGACAGGCTAAATATGAGATGTTGCTTGCAGGAGGAGCTGTATTTAATAATGGGGATAAAGCTAAAATTGAAGCTTCTAAAAAATTTATAGATTTTGTAATTAATGATGAAGTATGGGGTCAAAGAGCTCTTAAGGCAACTAGAAACTTCTCACCAGTTGGGAAAACAGGACTTTATGGTGATGATGAGGAAACTAGATTTATAGAATCTATAAATGGAAATTATGGACCATATTACAACACTATAGATGGATTTGCTCAAATGAGACCATTATGGTCAAATATGGTGCAAGCTGTATTAAATGGACAAATTAGTCCTAAAGATGGACTAGATAAGTTTGTTATAGATGCAACTAAGACAATTGAAGATGCGAAATAAGGGTGTATGAGTTGTGATAGTTTTATTATGGTTTTATTATAGTAAGTTATATATATTAGGATCACTATTATTTACATTTTTTTTAAATAAGGTCACAAATAAGTTATATTTACCACCATTAATAATTAATATGGTTGGAGTTATTATGTTATTTGTAATTCCTTATCATTCTAGAACTTATGCAATGTATTTTAACTACATGCCTATAGTAGTTACAAGTGCATTGTTAAATATTATAATATACTTATTTAGAAAAAATAAGTAATTTATTATAATCAAAAAAGTCTGAAACTTTAATATATTAAAAATTTCAGACTTTTTTATATAAGCCAAAATACCGGAGTGATGAGAATTGGTCGCCTTATAAATAAAACGTGGTAGCCATATATTAGATATTATAAGATCCGTAAAAGCTCTATGTCATTTCGTGATTTCTTTAAGCATACATTAACAGTGACAGCCCCTTTTCCAAAGAGTAAAGCCCAAAAATATGTTATCACTATTCCGAATATTTTCGCAAATTAATTATAGCAGTATTTTACTATTTTTTCAATTATTATCTTTGCTTATTTCAAGTATTTATGATATCATTTTATTAAAATATTAACTAGTGAAAGAAGTGATAAATATGGCTCTTATAAAAATATTAGATGATAGTATTTCAAATATTATTGCAGCTGGTGAAGTTGTAGAAAATCCAGCAAGTATGATAAAAGAACTTCTTGAAAATTCTTTAGATGCAGGATCAACATCTATACAAATAGAGGTATTAAATGGAGGAATATATGTAAAAATATTAGATAATGGAAAAGGTATGAGTAGAGAAGATGTACTTTTAAGTATAGAAAGACATGCTACATCTAAGATATCTACTAAAGAAGATATATTTAATTTACGTACATATGGATTTAGAGGAGAGGCATTAGCTTCAATTGCAGCTGTTTCAAAGCTTTCTATTAGTAGTAAAACAGCAGAAGATAAAATGGGAACAATACTTAATGCTTATGCTGGAGTAGTTAGAAAATATGAAAGTTTTTCTAGAAGCATAGGAACTGAGATAGAAATAAGGGATCTGTTTTATAACACACCAGCAAGAAAGAAATTTTTAAGAAAAGAAGGAACTGAATATAATAAGATTAAAGATATAGTTCTTAAAGAGGCTTTAGCTAACCCACATGTTTCAATAACTCTATATATAGATGGTAAAACTACTTTAAAAACGACAGGTAATGGTATGGAAAATACTATTTTTGAGCTTTTTGGTAAGAATGTACTTAAAAATTTAGAGAAATTTGAATATGGGTATTTAGGTAATGTTGAAATTTTAAGGTCATCAAAAGAATATATATACACTTATGTTAACGGTAGGTATGTTAAATCTAATTTGATTGATAGGGCAGTTATAGATGCTTATTATACTAAATTAATGAGAGGGAAATATCCTTTTGTTATACTAATGTATGATGTAAATCCACAAGAAATAGATGTAAATGTACATCCAAGTAAGAAAATTATAAAATTCTCTGATGAAAAAATAGTATATGGAGATATTAAAAGATCTATTGAAAATTTCTTTTATGAGTTTGATAGAAGATCTTGGCAGCCTACATTAATACCTAAAACCAAAGAAATAGTTGAAGATGATGTAAAAATAAAATATGAACCTTTAAATACATTATTAAAAGATGAAGAAGAAATTATTACTGAGCCTTTATTGTTTAAGGAAAAAACGGATTTTGAGGTAAAAGAATCTAAGTTAATATATGAAAATCCTTTTTATGAGAAAGAAGAGGAAGAGATTATATTAGAAAAAGAAGAAAAAAAATCAGAGTATTTACAACCATTTTTTGAAAAAAAAGAAGGGGAAGTAAAATATTATGAAGTATTAGGTCAAATATTTGATACATATATATTAGTTAGCAGAGATAATAATTTGGAAATATATGATCAACATATTATACATGAAAGATTGCTTTATGAAGAATTAATGGCTAATTTTGAAAAAAAGCAAATTAGTTCTCAAATACTTCTTTTGCCTGAATTAATAGATATTACTCCTGTTGATAAGGATATAATATTTAGTAATATGGAGATATTTGAAGGGCTTGGTTTTGAAATTGATGAGATTTCAAATAATCAAATAGCTTTAAGGGCAGTTCCTAACTTTAATTTTAGAGAGAGTGTAACTAATATTTTAGAAAATATATTAATTGATTTAAAGAATAAAAATAAGGTAGGAGATATTAGAGAAAAAATAATAATATCTATGTCTTGTAGAGGAGCTATTAAAGCAGGTCAAAAATTAAATATTAAAGAAATGCAAAATATGGTAAGAAGATTACATGAAGTAGGTAAGTATACTTGTCCTCATGGAAGACCTATTATATCTAAAATATCTAAATACGATTTAGACAAAATGTTTGGACGTGTTAAATAACTTGACTTTTCCTTCTATATATGATATATAAACTTGGTAAGGTGGATTTTTGTGTTAAAAATTAATTTAATTTGTGTTGGAAAAATAAAGGAAAAATATATAATTGATGGTATAGAAGAATTTTTAAAAAGGTTATCTAAATATGTTAAAATCAATATTATTGAATTAAAAGAAGAAGCAGACAATAATATTAATTTTTCTATTAATAAAGAATCAAGATTATTAATAGAAAATATAAATAAAAATTCTGGATACAATATATTATTAGATATTAAAGGTGAAAATATTACAAGTGAAAAATTAGCTTATAAAATATCTAATTTAAAATTAAACTATAGTGAAATAAATTTCATTATAGGTGGTTCTAATGGATATAATGATGAAGTTAGAAAATTAGCAGATTTTAAATTAAGTTTTTCTAAAATGACGTTCCCACATCAATTAATGAGACTTATTCTTATAGAACAAATTTATAGAAGTATATGTATAGAAAATAATATTAAATATCATAAATAGGAGGAGTTTTTGATGTATACAATAGGTGATGAATTTGAATATGATGTAAATGAAAGTTTAGAGTATTTTACATGTATTGGGGAATTTCCGTATGCAGGTATAGAATATTTGATATGTGAAAATGAATATGGAATTAAAAAAGTATTTTTTTATGATGATGATGACTTGATTTTAGTAGAAGATGAAGATGAAGAAGAAAATGTATTAGATAGTTTTCAAGAAGAATCATACAAGATAAATGAAAAAGAATTTAATTGGTATGAAGAAAATGATTATAATGATTTTGATCCAGCTTTTAATGATGATAATGGATTAGAGGATAATTATATAGAAGATGATATGGGGTTATTAAATGATTATTCAGATGAAGATGATGAGGATATAGACACTTTCCTTGATGACCTATTTGATGATGAAAAATTTGAAAATTAGGAATAAATATGAAAATTGAAATAAAAGATAATTTCACAGGGGATGTTAGTTTAATTGAAAATATAGAATTTAAGTATCATAATAGTGAATTAAGTTATATATATAATAATGAAAAATATTTATGGAAATTTCATGAAAATGAGATGTTACTAGAAAAAATTGGGGAAATAGAATACTTACATAGATATATAAAAGGTAGATTAACTATGTCATTAATAAAAATGAATGGTTTAGAGATGCAAGTATATATATTAACAAAGGAGATTGAAAAGGGAAAAAGTTGGTTTAAATTAGTGTATAATATATATAGTGATAGGGATATAGAAAATTTAATTTCAAGTTTTGAAGTTAAAATTAACTTAGGAGGAATAAATGGAAAATAAAGAAAATGCAGTTAATGAAACCTATGTAATGAAAGAGAAATATAGAAAAATTGATGAATTGAAATCTTTAGGATTAGAACCATATGGAAGATATTTTGATAAAAAAGATGAAATAGGAAGTATTTTAAACTTTGATGAATCTTCAGAAAAAGAATTTAAAACTGCTGGAAGAATAATGTCATATAGAAGAATGGGTAAAAATGGGTTCGCACACATTCAAGATCCTACAGGGAAAATTCAAATTTATGCTAAAAAAGACGAAATAGGGGAAGAAGAATACGAAACATTTAAAAGACTTGCGACAGGAGATTTTGTTGGATTAGTAGGTAAATTATTTCGTACACAAACAGGTGAGTTAACAATTAAAGCATCACATTTAGAGATATTATCTAAAAATATTAGACCCCTTCCTGATAAGTTTTCTGGACTTCAAAACATTGAAATGCGTTATAGACAAAGATATATTGATTTAGTTATGAATCCTGAAGTTATGGATACTATGAAAAAAAGATTTGAAATAATTAGATATTTCAGAACATATTTAGAGAAAAAAGGATTTTTAGAAGTTGAAACTCCTATGTTACATCCTACTTTAGGTGGTGCAAATGCAAGACCATTTATTACTCATCATAACGCTTTAGATATGGATATGTATTTAAGAATAGCACCAGAGCTTTATTTAAAAAGACTATTAGTTGGAGGATTTGAAAAAGTTTTTGAAATAAATAGAAACTTTAGAAATGAAGGAGTATCTATTAAACATAATCCAGAATTTACTATGATGGAACTTTATCAAGCCTATGCTGATTTTAATGATATGATGAATATTACTGAGGATTTAATTTCATCACTTACTTATCATCTATATGGAACTTACGAAATACCTTATGAAGATAAAACTATAAATCTTGAAAAACCTTGGAGAAGAGTAACTATGAGAGAAATAGTTAGAGAACATACAGGTTTTGTTATGGATGAAAATACTACTGATGAATCAGCAATAGAATTTGCTAAGGGACTGGGTATACATTTAGATAAGGATAAGAGTTATACTAAATTTGGTATTTTAAACTTATTATTTGAAGAAAAGGTAGAACATACTATTGTTAATCCAACATTTGTTACAGATTATCCAAAAGAAATCTCACCTTTATCTAAAAATTCTAAAGGGGAAAGTGAATGGGTAGATAGATTTGAGCTATTTATTACAGGAAGAGAATATGGTAATGCTTATTCTGAGTTAAATGATCCTAAAGATCAAAAAGAAAGATTTGAAGAACAGGTTAGAGCAAAAGAAAATGGAGATGATGAAGCATCTGAAATGGATTTAGACTATATTAGAGCTTTAGAATATGGAATGCCACCTGCTGGAGGACTTGGAATAGGTATAGATAGACTTGTAATGTTACTTACAAATTCATCATCTATAAGAGATGTAATTATGTTCCCTACTTTAAAAAAGGAAACACATTTTGAATAATATATAAAGGGTATGATAATATTATCATACCCTTTTTTATTACATTTTTTCGTATCTTTTCCAAATTTGTGTTTTACCTATTAATGAAATACCAATATATCCTCTAACTTTTAAAGTTCCATCTTCTTGTAATTGCATATAACTATCATAAGTTTTTCCACTTGATGGATCATAAATAGTTCCGTTTTCATAAGTATTATTAGATTCATTATATGTAAACCCGCTAACAAAATCTATACCTTCTAATGTTCTATCTTGTTTTGATTTATCAGGATTATTACTATCTTTTTTTAAATTCCCTTCACTATCAAATCTATCAGTTAATTCTAATATTTTTCCATGGAATTTATTATCTTTTTCATAAATCTCAACTATAATTCTATTTCCACTTGAACTAGCCTCTGTTATCCAAACTCCAAATGCCTCTTTTTTATCAGAAAAAGAAAGCGTAGCTACTAATAAAAGTAATAATGTAATTATTTTTTTCATAAATTTTTGTATTATATAGTTTAAAAACTATAAATATACATCTCCTTTCATAAGAACTATAGTTATTATATTAAATTTTAAAAAAATTGTCAATTGTCAAACAATGTTAACATATTGACTAAAAAGTAAAATTTTTTCCTTACTTTACTGAAAACCTCAGATTTAGAAAGACGAGTAGAAGAATTTTCTGCAAAAGTATCTGCCTAATCAAGTTTTTTTCAATGTCATCATTAAATGTAAAGTGAAATACTGGGCGGATATTAATCATATTAATTACTTCCTTTTATATAAATATAATATAATACTTTTATTTTAATTTCAATACATTTGAGCTATGATTTAAATAGCTTGTTCGTATTAAAAAAATATTGACTTGTCTTTTTCAAAGTGGTATCATGAATGTATGGAAAAACTAGAGGAGAAAGATTATGTTTTGGAGTATTAATGATGAGGTAAAAAAAATAGTAAAATTATTATTAATAATTTCAATTCTAATTTTTTTCATTGGAATTATGAAGATGAATATATTAATGTTATCTTTATCTTTTGGAATTTTAATATCTATAGTATCAAATTTAATGTTACTTTATACAGTACATAAAATAGTATATTTAAAAGGAAATAGGGGCACAATGTTTATAGATTCTATGAAAAGGTATGGAATATATATGTTGGCTCTTTATTTTGTATATAGGGTAAATATTAAATTTTTTGATACAAATCCAATATATTCACTACTTACATGTGGATTTGGATTTATTTCATTTAGATTAATGATACAAGGTATTAGTTTTTTAAAATTTAAATTATAAAGAAAGGAGATGGTACATTTGTCAAAGAAGAAGAATATGCTAAAGTGGATAGGATTAATGATTTTAATGCTTGTAGGAGTGAACGTATTTTTAGCCATAGTGTCAACTATTTTTCCTATAACATTTGAAAAACCTCATGATATTATTGAAGCACCTGAAATATTTTTTAGTATACCTATAGGTAGATATATATTAAATATTAATCAGACTATAATGAATACATGGGTAGTAATGATAATTATTATTTTCATATTAATTAGAGGAACTAGAAATATTAGTGTAGAAAATCCTAATTTTTTTCAATTGATATTAGAGGAATACTATAACTTTATAAACAATTCATTTTTACAAGGATTAGGGAAGTATAAGGAAAAATTTGCAGGATTTTTCTCGGCATTATTTTCAATGATAGCATTTCTAAATGTATCTATGTTCTTATTCCCTTTTGCTATTATATGGAAGAGAGAACATGGTTTAATATATATTAAACCTTTCTTTAGAACTGCAACGGCAGATATGAATACAACGGTAGGGTTAGCCTTAGTAGTTTTTGTTATTTTTTTAGGAGCAGCAATTTATAGAATGGGTATACTAGGCTTTATAAAAGAGTTGTCACAACCATTTGTGTTTATGCTCCCGATAAATATAATTGGAGAATTTGCAAAACCAATAAATATATCCATGAGATTATTCGGTAATATGTTTGCAGGACTTGTAATTATGTCGCTAGTTTATGGACTGGCAGTTAAGGATGTTTTTCCAAGTTTAACAAATAACATATTAAAGGGAAGTTTTAGTTTTGCAGTAGGATGGCCTAATATATTACAAATATATTTAGATTTCTTTATTGGAATTTTACAGGCATTTGTATTTACAGTATTATCATCTGTGTATATTAAACAGATGTTAATAGGAGAAGATGAAGAAGAATAGAAGGAGGAAAAAAATGGATGCATCAATAATTAAAGCAGCAGCATTATTAGGAGCTGGTATAGCAGCATGTGGGGGAATAGGAGCAGGACTTGGACAAGGATTAGCAACTGCAGCAGCAGTAGAGGCAGTAGCAAGACAACCTGAAGCTAAAAATGATGTCATGGCAACACTATTTATTGGTTGTGCTATTACAGAATCAACAGGGATTTTTGCATTAATTATAGCATTAATCTTAGCTTTAATAAAAGGATAATAAAGGTGGAGTCTCATGGAACAAAATAATAATTTAATTACCATTGATATTTTAATGATAGTTCAGATAATAAATTTCTTTATTTTAGTATATGTATTTCATAAATACTTCTATAAAAAAATTGGAAAAGTTATAGAAGAAAGAAAAAAGATAGCATTAAAAGAGCTTGAAATAGTTAAAGAGGAAAGAGAAAAATTAGAAGAACAAAAACAAAATTATGAAAAATTAAGAAAAGAAGCTAAAAGACGTGCAAATGATATTATTATTAAAGCAGAAAGACAAGCTGATGAAAGAAAAGAACAAATTTTAGATAATGCAACTCTTACACGTGATAGAATGATAATGCGTGCAGAATCAGAAGTTTTAAAGTTAAGAAATAGTATTAAAGAGCAGTTACAAAAAGAAATGAGTCAAATGGCTACAGAGCTTGCAGAAAAGATAATTAAAGAAAACATAGAAAAAAATCCTGAAATAGTTGATAAAAGTATCGATAAATTTATTGATGAAGTAGGTGAATAATATGGAAAATCTTTCTATAGCTAGAAGATATGCAGAAGCTATTTATCAAGTAGCCGAAGAAAAAGACGAAGTATTTGAAGTATTTGAAATGTTAAATGTTATTTTAGAACATATAGAAAATGATGAAGATTTCAAAAAATTTTTAAGTTATCCTATTATTGGAAAAGAAGAGAAAAAAGAATTGATAAATAGGATATATAGAGATATTAAAAATGAACCTTTAGATATTTTAGATTATTTAATTGAAAAAGATAGATTATTACATATCAAAGAAATTAATGAACAATATAGTAAGATATATTATGAAGCTCATAAAAAGCTAATAGTAACAGCTATTTTTCCTAAAGAGTTATCAACTGAACAAAAAGAAAAACTAAGAAAAAAATTAGTTAGTATGAAACAAAAAGAAGTTGTAGTGCATTATAAAGTTGATAAAAACCTAATAGGTGGTGGAATAATTAAAATAAATGATGATGTAATTGATGGTTCGATTAAGACTCAAATTAAAGAATTGAAACGTTAAATTGAGGAGGTGTTTTTTTTGAAAATCAAACCAGAAGAAATTAGTAATATAATTAGAAAAGAAATAGAAAACTATAAAAAAAGAATAGATGTTTCTAGTGTTGGTTCAGTAGTGGAAGTAGGAGATGGTATAGCAAGAATTTATGGTTTAGATAATGCTATGGCAGGAGAACTTTTAGAATTTCCTAATGGAGCAACAGGTATGGTTTTAAATCTAGAGGAAAATTCAGTTGGTGCTGTTATACTGGGAGATACTAGAGGAATTAAAGAAGGAGATGTAGTTAAGGGTACAGGTAAAATTACTGAAGTTCCTGCTGGAGAAGCACTGCTTGGAAGAGTAGTTAACTCATTAGGTGAACCTATAGATGGTAAGGGCGTTATAATCCCCTCTAAATACATGAAAGTTGAAAGAGTAGCATCAGGAATAATAGATAGAAAACCAGTTACTGAACCTCTACAAACAGGTATTAAGGCAATAGATGGGATGATACCTATAGGAAGAGGACAAAGAGAATTAATAATAGGAGATAGACAAACTGGTAAAACAGCTATAGCCATAGATACAATTATCAATCAAAAAAATACAGGGCTATATTGTATATATGTTGCTATAGGTCAAAAAAGATCTACAGTAGCTTCAATTCAAAGAAAATTAGAAGAAGCAGGAGCAATGGAGTATACAACTATAGTGGCTGCTACTGCTAGTGAGCCTGCACCACTTCAATATTTAGCCCCTTATGCTGGTGTTGCAATGGCAGAATATTTTATGGAAGAAGGAAAACATGTATTGATAATATATGATGATTTATCTAAACATGCTGTTTCATATAGAGAAATGTCTTTATTATTAAAAAGACCACCTGGGCGTGAAGCATATCCAGGAGATGTTTTTTATTTACATTCAAGATTGCTTGAAAGAGCAGCAAAATTATCTGATGAATTAGGTGGAGGATCTATTACTGCTCTTCCAATAATTGAAACTCAGGCGGGGGATATATCAGCATATATTCCAACCAATGTTATATCAATAACAGATGGTCAAATATTCTTGGAAACAGATTTATTTAATTCTGGATTTAGACCAGCTATTAATGCAGGATTTTCAGTTTCAAGGGTTGGAGGTTCAGCACAAATTAAGGCTATGAAACAAGTAGCAAGTAGGGTTAAAATGGAACTTGCACAATACAATGAATTATTAGCATTTGCACAATTTGGTTCTGATCTTGATAAGGCAACACGTGATCAATTAAATCGTGGTGAAAGAATAATGGAAATATTAAAACAAAAACAATACTCTCCTATGTCTGTTGAAGAGCAAGTAGTTTCATTTTATGCTGTAACTAAAGGTTATTTAGATGATATTGATGTAGAAGATGTTAGAAATTTTGAAGAAGAATTATTACAAAGTATGTATTCTACAACAGATATTTTAAAACAGATTGTAACTGAAAAAGCCTTAACTAAAGAAATAGAAGAAGAATTAGAAGACTTTATAAAAACATTTAAAAAAGATTATGTACATTAATGAAGGGAGAAACATATGGCATCTAATATGAAAGAAATTAAAGCTAGAATTAATAGCATTAATAATTCAAAACAGATAACTAGTGCTATGAATATTGTTTCTTCAACTAAATTTAAAAAATTTCAGCTGCTTACCTTTAAAACTAGAGAATATGAAAAATCTTTAGAGTATGCTTTATATAACTTATTAAATCATATAGGTAATAGACATAATATTTTATTTGAAGGTAAAAAGGAAGTTAAAAATGTTGGTATAGTAGTTATGACATCTGATAGAGGACTTTGTGGATCATTTAATTCTAATACTTTAAAAAAAATGGATAAAATGGTAAAAAGATTTACTAAGGAAGGTAAAAATGTTTCCATAATCTCTATAGGTAGAAAAGCAAGAGATTATTGTAAAACTAAAGATATTAATGTAGATGCAGAATATATACAATTAATACCTGAAACAATGTTTTCAAAGGCTAAGATTATTAGTGAGGATATAGTTGATTTCTATATCTCAGATCAGTATGATGAAGTATATTTAATATATTCAAAATTTGTATCAGTAATTCACTATAACTTAATAGAGGAAAGAATATTACCTTTTTCAAGACCTACAGGGTTAAAGATATCTAAAGAAAGTGAAGAGGTAAGGGATAAAAGATATATTTTTGAGCCAGATGAAAATCAGGTTTTAGTAGAATTTTTACCTAAACTTTTGAATAATAAGTTATACCAAGCATTACTTGAAAATTCAGCAAGTGAACATTCTGCTAGAATGTCTGCTATGAAAAATGCAAGTGATAGTGCAACAGAAATAATAAATAAATTGACATTAGAATATAATAGAATTAGACAAAGTCTAATAACACAGGAACTATCAGAAATTGTTGGTGGTTCTCAAGCAATTAAATAGGAGGAATAAGATGAATAAAGGTAAATTGGTTCAGATTATAGGACCAGTTATAGATGCAAGATTTGATAATACCTTACCAGATATCTTTAATGCCTTAGAAATATATTATGAAGATGGGAAAAAAATAGTTGCAGAAGTTCAAGCACATTTAGGAAATAATGTTGTAAGAGCAGTTGCTATGACATCTACTGATGGATTAAAAAGAGGGATAGATGT
The DNA here is from genome assembly GCA_001612575.1 of Streptobacillus notomytis. Classification (GTDB taxonomy): domain Bacteria; phylum Fusobacteriota; class Fusobacteriia; order Fusobacteriales; family Leptotrichiaceae; genus Streptobacillus; species Streptobacillus notomytis. Next base: position 14,757 of record LJRV01000401.1, on the reverse strand, counting down.
TATAGATACAGGAGAGCCTATTAAAGTACCAGTAGGGAAAGAAACTTTAGGTAGAATCTTTAATGTTTTAGGTGAAACTGTTGATAATGGTGATGAAATTATAACAGAAGAAAGACATTCTATACATAAGAAAGCACCTGAATTTGAAGAACAAGAAACTCACTCTGAGATATTAGAAACAGGAATTAAGGTAGTAGATTTACTAGCACCATATCTAAAAGGAGGAAAAATAGGTCTTTTTGGAGGAGCTGGAGTAGGTAAAACTGTATTAATTCAAGAATTAATTAATAATATTGCAAAAGGTCATGGAGGATTATCTGTATTTGCTGGAGTAGGAGAAAGAACTAGAGAAGGTAGAGATCTGTATAACGAAATGAAAGAAAGTGGTGTTATTAATAAGACTGCTTTAGTTTATGGTCAAATGAATGAACCACCTGGGGCAAGACTTAGAGTTGCACTTTCAGCATTAACTATGGCTGAATATTTTAGAGATAAAGAAGGTCAAAATGTATTATTATTCATAGATAATATATTTAGATTTACTCAAGCTGGATCTGAAGTTTCAGCTTTACTTGGAAGAATGCCATCTGCTGTTGGTTATCAACCTAACCTTGCAACAGATATGGGTGCTCTGCAAGAAAGAATTACTTCAACTAAAAAGGGATCTATTACATCAGTACAAGCAGTATATGTTCCAGCAGATGATTTAACTGATCCAGCACCAGCTACAACATTTTCACATCTTGATGCAACAACAGTATTATCAAGACAGATTGCATCATTAGGAATTTATCCAGCAGTTGATCCACTTGCTTCAACTTCAAGAATACTTGAAGCAGAAATAGTTGGAAATGAACACTATAAGGTAGCAAGAGAAACTGTTAAAGTTTTACAAAGATACAAGGAATTGCAAGATATTATTGCAATACTTGGTATGGATGAATTAGGTGATGAAGATAAGGTAATAGTAAGTAGAGCAAGAAAAATTCAAAGATTTTTCTCTCAACCATTCTCAGTTGCTGAACAATTTACAGGTATGAAAGGTAAATATGTTACATTACGTGAAACAATAAGAGGATTTAAAGAAATCTTAGATGGTAAACATGATGAACTTCCAGAACAGGCATTTCTTTATGTAGGAACTATAGATGATGCAGTGGCAAAAGCAAAAGATCTAATGGGTGAATAATTATGGAAAAAAAAGATTTTTTTACATTAAAAGTAGTAACACCTGAAAAAATAGAGTATTTGTGTAAGGAAACAAAATTCGTTAAGGTTAGAACTATTAGAGGAGATATTGGTATACTTCCTAATCATACTAATTTTATGAGTTCTCTTGGAGAAGGATTAATGATAATTAAAAATTTTGAAGAAGAGAAAAGTTATTATGTTAGTGGGGGATTTTTAGAGGTTAATCATAACTATGTTACAGTTATGGCAGAAGAAGCTATGCTTGCTGAAAGTGAAGAAGAATTTAAAAAAATTAAACAACAAAAACTTGAAAGAGCTATTGAGGCTAAAAAGAAAGAGGATCAAGATATACTTGGAACTAAGAAAAAATTACAAGATAGCTTACTTAGATAGAATTAGGAGATATGTAATGGTTTTTAAAGATTTTGAATATAAAAGAGTAGATATTGATGAATTAAAAAAAACGTATATAAATATTAAAGAAGAACTTGAAAATGCTGAAAATGCACAAAAAGCAATAGAGCTTTATTACGAACTTGATGAAATTAATAAGGAGTTTTCAACTAATTATAATTTAGCTTATATAAGAAATAGTATAGATACTACAGATGAATACTATTCTAAAGAAAAAGCTTTTTATGATGAAAATATACCTTTAATTTCAGAATTTGGAAATGATTTAGGAATAGCTTTTGCAAATTCTAAATTTAGACCTGAATTAGAAGAAAAATTTGGTAAACTTGCATTCCAAAAAATAGATTTAGAACTAAAATTATTTAAAAATGAAATAATTGAAGATTTACAAGAAGAAAATAGATTAGTAACAGAATATATTAAATTAACATCTAGTGCTAAGATTATGTTTGATGGTGAAGAAAGAAATCTTTCAGAAATGGTGCCATATACTCAAAATATAGATAGAAATACAAGAAAAGAAGCAGTTATGGCTGTAGGTAAATTTTTTGAAGATAATATGCAAGAGTATGATAGAATATATGATTCATTAGTTAAAGTAAGAGATAGAATAGCTAAAAAACTTGGATATGAAAACTTTGTTGAAGTTGGATATCTAAGAATGGGTAGACTTGATTATGATGCTAAAGATGTTGCAAATTATAGAAAGCAAATAAAAGAGAATATAGTTCCTTTATATGTTGAATTAAGAAAAAGACAGGAAAAGAGAATAAAGGTTGATAAATTAAAATACTATGATGAAGGAATGTCATTTTTAACAGGAAATCCAACTCCTAAGGGAGATAGAGAATGGATGGTTGAAAGAGCTAAGGAAATGTATAAGGAATTATCACCTGAAACACATGAATTTTTCTCAAAAATGGTTGAGAAAGAATTACTTGACTTAGATAGTAAAAAAGGTAAACAAGGTGGAGGATACTGTACATCACTTGATAAATATACTATGCCATTTATATTCGCTAACTTTAATGGAACGGCACATGATGTTGAAGTTTTAACGCATGAGGCAGGGCATGCTTTCCAATCTTATCAAACAATGAGAAATATTGATATATCTTCATATTACTGGCCTACATCAGAATCAGCAGAAATTCATTCTATGAGTATGGAATTTTTAACTTGGCCATGGATGGAATCATTCTTTAAAGAAGATATTGATAAATTTAAATATCATCATTTAAGTGGAGCATTCTTATTCATACCTTATGGAGCTTTAGTTGATGAATTTCAACACTTTGTGTATGAAAATCCTAATGTAACACCTGAGGAAAGAAGAATGAAATGGTTAGAACTTGAAAAAGAATACTTACCTACAAGAGATTATGATGGTATGGAATCATACTTAAAAGGATTATTCTGGTTTAAACAAGGACATATATTTGAAATGCCATTTTATTATATAGACTATACTTTGGCGCAGGTAATTGCATTGCAAATGTGGAAGTTAAATGGTGAAGATAGAGAACTTGCATGGAAAAAATATATGAGATTATGTATTCTTGGAGGTTCTAAAACTTTCCTTGGATTATTAGAAGATGTTAAATTAGATAATCCATTTGAAAATGGTAATATATTAAAAATTATACCACCTGTAAAAGAATTTTTATCAACAATTAATGATGAAAATCTATAATTTGGATATATAAGAGGGTTTCTATTTTTATAGAAATTCTCTTTTTAATTATAAGAAAAAACTAATGGTATTTTATTTTAATATATGATATTATTAAAATAATAGTATTAAGAGGAGTATATATGACAGAACTAGAAAGATCAAAAGAAATTATAAGCTTTATTGCAAATTCAGAAAGAAAAACACCTGTTAAACTTTATACAGATGAAGAGATAAAAGGTGAATATAGTGTTAAGATCATAGGAAAAGAAACTAAAATAATAATAGGTAACTGGGATGAAGTTGAAAAATTAATTAAAGATAATGATTTAAAAAATTACTATTTAGAAAATGATAGACGTAATTCAGCACTTCCATTACTTGATATTAAAAATATTGATGCTAGAATTGAACCAGGTGCTATTATTAGAGATAAGGTTATTATAGAATCTAAGGCTGTTATTATGATGGGAGCTGTTATAAACATAGGAGCAAAAATTGGAGAAGGAACTATGATAGATATGAATGCAGTGCTTGGTGGAAGGGCTACTGTTGGTAAAAATTGTCATATAGGTGCTGGAACAGTTTTAGCAGGAGTTATTGAACCGCCTTCAGCAGATCCAGTTGTAATAGAAGATAATGTAGTAATAGGAGCTAATGCAGTTGTTCTTGAAGGTGTAAGGGTAGGGGCAAATTCTGTAGTTGCAGCAGGGGCAGTTGTAACTGAAAATGTACCAAGTGGAGTTGTAGTTGCAGGTATGCCAGCAAAAGTCATTAAATTAATAGATGAAAAGACAAAATCAAAAACTGAAATAGTAGAAGAATTAAGAAAATAATTTAAGTAAGGTAGATATATATGAAAAAGCTATTTGTTTTTTTGTTTTTTTCTCTTTCATTCATATTAAATGCAGATATTAAGTCAGATTTAGAAAAATCCTTAAAATTAATGACAGAAAATAAATATGAGGATGCAAAATTATTGTTACATGTTATAATTGAAAAAAAAGTGGAAAATAATGAAGATAAAAAGTTTTTGGAATCAGCATATTATTATCTTGCAAATATTTATCATAGAGAGAATAAAATAAATGAAGCTAAAATTTATTATAGAAAATTATCAGAAAATTTAGAAGCTAGAACATTTTCTTCTATAAAAGCCAGTCAATATTTATTTACTATAGCTATAGAAGAAGAAAATATTGAAGAAGCCATAAATCAAACTGAAATATTGAATAAAAAAACTAATTATCAAGAATTACCTTTTTTATCAAATTTAATTTATTTATATGAAACAAATAATAAACATGAAAAATTACAAAGACTTAATAAAAGTGTGATACATAAGTTTTCTGAAAGAGAAAGAGGAGTATTATTTAATCTATTATCTATGTCTTATTTAGAAAATGATAAATATGAGGATGCTAAAAGATATTTTGATATTTTATTAAATAGTAAAAATATTGAAAATATACAGCTTGGATATATTGGATATTCAAATCTTGAATTTAAACGTAGTGATAAGGTTAGATCATTAGGTTATTTGAATAAGGCTTTAAATATACATGGAAAAAGTTCTGCATATATTTTAGAGAGAATATATAAGATGTATGTTATTAATTTAGAATATGAAAGTGCATATAATGTTTTAAAATTGATAGAAAAAAATAGTAATACTGATGCAAATTTAATAATAGATTTAATAAAATATGCAAGATTATTAAAGAAAAATGAAGATATAGAATTAAATTTAAAAAAATTAGAGTCTATAGGAATAGTTAATTTTGACCTTGGAATTAAATTAGCTTCTGAAAATTTATTTGATTATGCAGAAAAATATTTGATAAAGGCTAAAAAAGAAGGTAATAGAAATGCAAATTACGCTTTAATAAATATATATTTTGGAAATCAGAATATATATAAATTAGAATTATTATTAGAAGATATGTTAGAAAATAATGAAATTAGCAGGATAAAAAAAGAAAGTATATTAAAAGAATTTGAAGATTATCAAAAATATAGAAATAGAAGAAATTAATAGGCGAAAGCCTATTTTTATATTGAAAGGGAATTATGGAAAATAAGGAATTAAGAGAAATATATGAAAAATTAAAAAAGGATATGAAAGATAATAGAAATAAAAATGATAAACTTTTTGATCTGATTAAAGATAATAGTTTCATAACTGAAAATGAATTTGATGATGCATTATCCATTTTATCTTCAATGAATAAAAATCAGGTAATAAATTATCACGTGATACTTGAGAAATTAATAAAAAAGTGGAAAATGCTTAAAAATAGACCTAAAATCTTATTACATAGTTGTTGTGCTCCCTGTTCTACATATACTTTAGAATTTTTATGTAATTATGCAGATGTAACTATATTATTTGCAAATTCTAATATACATCCTAAGCAAGAATATATAAAAAGAAGTGAAGTTCAACAAAAATTTATTAAAGATTTTAATGAAAGAACAGGAAATAATGTAGAATATATAGAAGATGAATACAACCCTAAACATTTTTTAGAGTTAACAAAAGGTCAGGAAAATGAACCTGAGGGTGGTAGTAGATGTGTAACTTGTTTTCAGATGAGATTAGATATTGTTGCAAGGTATGCTAAAAATTTAAATTTTGATTATTTTGGTTCAGCTATTACATTATCTCCTAAAAAAAATTCTAAGTTAGTTAATGAGTTAGGTTTTGAAGTACAAGAAATATATAAAGTTAAATACCTGCCTTCAGACTTTAAGAAGAATAATGGGTATAAAAGAAGTATAGAAATGTGCAATGAATATGATGTATATAGACAATGTTATTGTGGTTGTATTTTTGCCTTAAATAAAAGTTAAAACATATATCCTTGACTTTTAGATTGGGAGTCTATATAATGCTAATATATATAGGGAATAATGAAAAGAGGTATATGTGAATGCAACAGGTAAAAAATTTGGTGGGAGAGTAAAAGGAACACCGAATAAATCTAATGGAGTATTAAAAGATAAAAGATTTTTAGGGTATAAATATACTGAGTTAGAGTATAATGAAATGAAAAGGGTTTTAGAAAAATATAAGAAAGAAAATAAGTGTACTACATCAAAAGCTATAATGGATATGATATTAAGTTTCAAATAAATATTTTTTCAATATGGGAAAGTGAGCAGAATAAATGAAAATAGGAATAATTGGAGCAGGAGCTTCAGGAATATTATGTGCAATTTATGCTGCACAAAGAGGGCATGAAATTATAATCTTTGAAAGAAAAGATAGAATGCTAAAGAAAGTATTGGTTACAGGTAATGGAACATGTAATTTTACTAATATTAATGCAGGATATGACAATTATTTTTCTATAGAAGATAAAATAGATGAAAAAATATTTAATAAGTATAGTTTTGAGGATGTATTGGCTTTTTTTCAAAAAATAGGTATAGAATACAAGGTGGAAAAATTTGGTAAGGTTTATCCTTTATCATATCAAGCTGCTTCTATTGTAGATGCCTTAAGATTTAAGGTTGAGAGTATGAATAATATAGAAGTTAGATATGAATTTGACGTTGCTAAGGTTAGGAAAAAGAATGCTAAGTTTAATGTTACAAGCATAAATGATGAAACTGTAATTGTAGATAAGTTAGTTATTGCAGCAGGGGGAATATCTTATCCAGAACTTGGTAGTAATGGTAGTGGATATGATTTAGCAGCAAAAATGGGACATAGTAGAACAAATATATTTCCTGTATTAGTGCAATTAAAGGTAGATAAAAAATATGCTAAAGGTTTAGAAGGGGTTAAACAAAGAGTAAAATTAAGTGTGTATAAAAATGGAGAGTTATTAAGAAGTGATGAAAATGAATTGCTATTTACAGCCTATGGTGTTTCAGGTCCATGCATTTTTAATCTATCTTATCTTACCGCTCTATATGATTTTGAAGAACTTTATTGGCATGTAGATTTTTTAAGTATGTATAGTGAGGATGAGCTAAGAAGATTATTACATGTTAGAAAACAGGAATTAGGATATTTAGAAATAGAATATTATTTAAATGGTTTAGTTAATAAGAAGTTTGCTAGTTATTTATTAAAAAGTGTGGGTATAGAAAAACTAAATTTTAAAGTTAGTGAACTTGATGATGAGATTATAGAAAGATTAGTAGAAAAGTTAAAAAAATTTGTATTTAAGGTATATGACACTACAGGTTTTTCAAATGCACAGGTTACAGCAGGAGGAATTAGAATTAATGAGGTTGATAACTATACATTAGAATCTAAAATAGTTAAGGGCCTATATTTTACTGGTGAAGTATTAGATGTATTTGGTGATTGTGGAGGATATAACTTAAATTGGTGCTTCATATCAGGTATGCATGTAGGAAATAATATTTAGGAGAAAGAATGTTAAGGATTACTAATATTAAAGTAGATATTAAACATAGTGAAGAAGATATAAGAAGAGAAATGAGATTTATTTTAAAAGATAATGAAATAAATGATTTTAAAATAACTGGTAAAGCTATTGATGCTAGGAATAAGAATAATATTAAATATGTGTATACTATAGATTTTGATAGTAATGATAAGGTGTATAATAATATTGAAAAGTATAAGAATGTATCAGTAGTTGAAGAATATATTTATCCACAACAAATAGTAAAAGGATATAGCGGGAAAAGACCAGTTGTTATAGGAACAGGACCAGCAGGAATGCTTGCAGCTATAATTTTAGCTAAGGCAGATTTAAAGCCTATTATACTTGAAAGAGGAAAGGCAGTTAAAGAAAGAGTAGAAGATGTTTATAATTTTTTTGAGACTGGTAAGTTAGATGAGGAATCTAATGTACAATATGGTGAGGGTGGAGCAGGAACTTTTTCTGATGGAAAACTTACAACTAATACTCATAATGTTAGAATAAAAAAGGTTGTAGATGAATTAATTGAGGCTGGGGCAGATGAAAGTATAGCATATATTTCTAAACCTCATTTAGGAACAGATGAGCTTGTAAAAATAGTTGAAAATATTAGAAAGAAAGTAATAAGCCTTGGTGGGGAATATAGGTTTAGGAATAAAGTCATAAATTATAGTTCGAAGGATCTAAAATTACATTCATTAAAGGTATTAAATCTAGATACAAAGGAAGAATATGATTTAGAAACAGATTATGCCATACTTGCTATTGGACATAGTGCAAGGGATACATTTGAAATGTTAGATAAGAATAATATTGATATGAGTAAAAAGGTATTTTCAGTGGGAGTTAGAATAGAACATAAACAAAAACTTATAAACCAGGTTCAATATGGAAAGAATGCAGATTTATTACCTCCAGCTGAATATAAGTTAAATGTAAGGGCTTCAAATGGAAGAGGAGCATATACATTTTGTATGTGTCCTGGTGGAGTAGTTGTACCCTCATCTAGTGAGAAGAATAGATTAGTAATAAATGGTATGAGCTATAGTAAAAGAGATTTAGAAAATGCAAATTCAGCAGTATTAGTTAATGTAACACCTGAGGATTTAGGAGAAGGGAATTTAGCAGGTATGTATTTTCAAAGAGAATTAGAAGAAAAAGCCTTTATTATGGGTGGTTCAAATTATAAAGCACCTGTACAATTAGTACAGGATTTCATTAAAAATGTTAAAAGCAGTAAACTTGGTAATGTTAAGCCAAGTTATTCTATAGGATATAAATTGTGTAATTTAAATGAATTATTTCCTGATTTTATTTCACTTACATTAAGAGAGGCATTTCCTAAATTTGATAATAAAATACATGGGTTTGCAGGAAAAGATGCTGTAATTACTGGTATAGAAAGCAGAACATCATCTCCTATTAGAATAAATAGGGATGATAAATATAATTCAAGTGTTAAAGGATTAATACCTTGTGGAGAAGGTGCAGGATATGCTGGTGGAATAATGAGTGCAGCAGTAGATGGAATACGTTGTGCTGAGGCAATTATAAATTCAATACTTGAAGAAAAATAGGAGGTTTAGATGTATATTTACATTATATATTTTTTAATAATAACTTTTGCAACAGGAGTAGGATCATTATCTGGAATGGGTGGTGGAGTAATAATAAAGCCAAGTCTTGATGCACTATCTTATTCTAATTTAGATAATATTAATTTTTATTCATCTCTTGCTGTGCTTACTATGTCAGTAGTATCTATAATTAAAAAAGCAAGACAAGGAGATAGGATTGAAAATAAGCAATTACTTGCAATTGCATTAGGTTCTATCATAGGTGGGAAATTAGGTATTCAAATTTTCAAGAATTCTTTATCATATTTTTCTAGTGATGATATAGTTAAATTAATACAAATTACAATTACAGTAATAGTATTATCATTAGCTGTTTACTATAACACTTATTGTAAGTTTACTTTTAAATATAGAAATTATGTTATATATTTTTTAGTTAGTATGAGTCTTGGTATAGTATCTACATTTTTGGGAATAGGTGGAGGGCCTATAAATGTTTCACTATTTATACTAATCTTTGGAGTAAGTATGAAAAGTGCTACCTTATACTCTATTTCAAATATATTTTTCTCACAGCTTTCTAAGAATTTCATAGACTTTTTTATAACTGGCATATCAGGATATGAAATGTCCCCATTGTTAGTAATTATTCCTGCAGCTATATTAGGTGGAAATATAGGGACTAAGGTAAATATGTTATCTAGTAATAAGTTTATAAAAAAAGCATATAATATAATTACAATATTTGTAATATGTTTGAATTTATTTAATGGTATAAGAATAATTTTCAAAATGTTTTAAAAGTATTGACAAAAAAATTCAAATAATATATAATACTTCTTGTCGATAATAAATGCCTTGGTGGTGAAATGGTAGACACACAGGACTTAAAATCCTGTGGGAGCAATCCCGTGCCGGTTCGAGTCCGGCCCGAGGCACCATGATGCGGGAGTAACTCAGTTGGTAGAGTGTCAGCCTTCCAAGCTGAATGTCGCGAGTTCGACCCTCGTCTCCCGCTCCATGTGAGTCATTAGCTCAGTCGGTAGAGCACTTGACTTTTAATCAAGGTGTCACTGGTTCGATTCCAGTATGACTCACCATTTATAGTGAAAACAAGGTGTTTATAATACAAAGGAAGATTTTTTCTTCCTTTTTTTCATTTTTTGTGATATAATGCATAGAGAGGAGTGTCTAAAATTATGAAAATGTTAATACAAAGAGTAAATAATGCTAAGGTTTTATTTGAAGATGGGACATATAATTCCATAGAAAAAGGACTTTTAGTTTATTTAGGAGTTCATAATGAAGATAACTTAAAAGATGTACAAATCTGTATTAAAAAATTGATTAATCTTAGAATATTTGAAGATGAAGAAGGAAAAATTAATTTTTCATTACTAGATAAAAATTATGAAGTGATGGTTATTAGTAATTTCTCACTTTATGGAAAAATGAAAAAAGGGAACAGACCCTCATTTACAGAGTCTGCATCAGCACTTAAAGCAAATGAAATATATGAAGAATTTTTAAAAGAGTTAGAAAGATGTGATGTAAGATATAAGTCAGGAAAATTTCAAACATATATGGATGTGCAATCAAGTAATGATGGTCCAATGAACTTTATTTTTGATACAAGAGAGGAAGTAAATTAATGTTGAGATACAAGAAAATTATATTAGTATTATCTCTTGCATTATTACCAGCAACAGGGTTTAGTGCAAATAAAATAAGCCTAAAAAAGTCTTCTACAAAATCTCAAAGAGAATTAGTAATGCAAGATTCTAATTCAATAGTGTTTGATTCAGAATATATACATGATCAATCATATATTGATAAGAAGATAAATGAAATTGAAGAGTCAGTAATGTCTATGTCAGGGGTATATAACAATTTAGATAACATAATACTAAAAAATAAGTTATTTACGTCTTATGATAAATGGGCAGGTACAAAATATAGGCTTGGTGGAATAAATCATAATGGTATTGATTGTTCAGCCTTAACAAGAGAAGTGTTTAGAGATGTATTTGGTTATGAATTACCTAGAGTAAGTGTTGACCAAGTAAAAAAAGGTAGAAAAGTTGAAAAGGGAGATATGAAACCTGGAGATATATTATACTTTAGACCAGAAAATAGGGTAAATCATGTTGCCGTATATATAGGTAACTCGTTATTTATCAATGCTTCGTCTTCAAGAGGTGTTATATTATCAAGTTTAAATAATTCATATTGGAGTAAATATTTTAAATATGCAGTAAGAGTAGATGCTGCTAGAGAAGTAATATAATAAAAGTGCCTAAAGGCACTTTTTTTGACTTTTTAGGTTTTCAAGATATAATGTTAATGTGGTAATATCAATATTTTTAGGAGGTAGGCTATGAAAATTTATGCAAGTGATAATATTAGGAATGTAGGAATATTAGGACATAGTGGTTCAGGGAAAAGTAATATGTTGGAATCTCTAGAATTTACAGCGAATTTAATTTCTAGAATTTCATCTCCAATAGAACAATTTAAAATGTCTAATAACACAACATTATCAGCAGTAGAATATCAAAATATGAAGTATAATTTATTAGATATTCCAGGTTATTCAGACTTTTATGGTGAGTTAGAATCAGCTCTTGCAGCAGTGGCAGGGGCAATAATAATTATTGATTCAACTACAGATTTAAGTGTGGGAACTGAAATAGCGTTAGAATTAACTGAAGAAAGAAAAATTCCTAAATTTATATTCATTAACAAAATAGATTCTGATAAAGCAGATTATACTAAAATACTTAGTCAATTAAGAGAGAAATATGGTAAGAAAATAGCACCTTTCCATATACCTTGGGGTAAAGGTAATGATTTTAAGGGTCATATAAATGTAGTTGACTTATTTGCAAGAAAATATAATGGTAAAGAGTGTGAAACAGTTAAAATGCCTGATGAATTTGAAGACGAAGTACAATCAGTTAGAGAAATGTTATTAGAATCAGTTGCAGAAACAGAAGAAGTATTAATGGATAAATATTTTTCTGGAGAAGAATTTACAACAGAGGAAATACACAGAGGATTAAGAAAAGGTGTATTAGATAGAACATTAATACCTGTAGTTTGTGGATCGACTTACAAAAATATAGGATTACATACTACATTTGATATGATGAGAGAATACTTACCATCTCCAAGAGATAATAAGAAAAATATTGATATTGCAGAATTTGTAGGACAGGTATTTAAAACTGTTATAGATCCATTTGTTGGTAAAATATCATATGTTAAAGTGCTTTCTGGAGAAATAAAAATAGATTCAGAAGTATATAATGTAAATAAGAGAGAATATGAAAAAGTTAATAAGATATTTACATTGGTTCATGGTGAAATGGTAGAGTTACAAAAGGCAACTATGGGAGATATAGTACTTTTAACTAAACTAAATTTTACACAAAATTCTGATACTTTAGCTAAGAATGAAAAAATATCTGCTATTGAAGAAATTAAGTTTCCTAAGGAACAAATGTTAGTAGCTATACAGGCTAAAAATAAGTCAGATGAGGATAAAATATCTACAGCATTACATAAGATAAGAGAAGAAGACTATTCACTGTATTGGAGACGTGTTATTGAAACAGGACAGACTGTTTTAGGAGTGCAAGGTGAAATACATGCAAGTTCTGTAATTGAGAAATTAAAAGAAAGATATGGTGTTGAGGTCTTAATAGAGGAACTTAAGGTTCCATACAAGGAAACTATAAAAGGAACATCTGATGTTCAAGGTAAACATAAAAAACAATCTGGTGGACATGGACAATATGGAGATGTTAAGATAAGATTTAGTAACTCTGATAAGGAATTTGAATTTGAAGAGGAAATAGTTGGTGGAGCTGTTCCTAAAGGATATATACCAGCAGTTGAAAAAGGTCTGTTAGAATCTATGAAAGAAGGGGTATTAGCTAAATATCCAGTTACTAATATTAAAGCAGTACTTTATGATGGTTCATATCATGATGTAGATTCATCTGAAATGGCATTTAAGCTTGCAGCAAATCTAGCGTTTAAAAAAGGTATGCTTGAAGCTAGACCTGTTTTACTTGAACCAATTATGGAATTAAAGATAGTTATCCCAGAAGAAAATGTAGGGGATATAATGGGTGATATTACTAAAAAACGTGGTAAAGTACTTGGTATGCAAGCTTTAGGTAAAGATAAGCAAGAGATATTTGCAGAAGCTCCTATGGCTGAAACATTTAAGTATTCTAATGATTTAAAATCTATGACTCAGGGAAGAGGATACTTTGAAATGAATGTTGTGAGATATGAACAAGTGCCAGATGAAATAGCAAAAAAAATTATAGGAAAAAATATGGAATAATTTATTAAAAAACTATTTAATAGTGATATGTACCCATAAAACTGGACACAATATTAAATAAATTATTTACAAGTGGATGCTAATCTATATTTTGAAGATGGCATCCACTTTGTTTTACTTTGAATTCTTTCATTATTATAATAGTAGATATAATCATCTATATATTTTGAGAATTTATCAAAAGAATTATACATATTTTTATAACCATTTCATTTTTTAACCTACCAAATTTCCATGATAGAATTATCATAAAAATCACCTTTTCTAGACATTGATCGCTTGATTTTGTGTTCTTTTAGCATATTTATATAAAAATTATGTTGATTTTGCTATATTCATAGCTAGTAAAAGATATTTTAGTTTATACTCTTTTTCTTTAAGTTATTTAACTATATCTGCTTTTTTCTCTTTAATTTTGCAGCTTAATTTTTTCTTTCAAGGTTATTTCATTTTCAGTTTTTATATATTTTATTTAAGTTTAATTTAGTTCTTTTATTTTGAAATTAGAATTCTTTTTCATATGAATATTATTGGATTTTCTACCTTTATTTTTATTTACAATTCTATTATGTCTGTAAATTTTGTAATTTTAAAGACATGTATAAAGTTGTCTTTGATTCCATTTTCAATTGCTATGGACTTAATAGTGTTTCTTGCAAGAATTTTAGCAACTATTTCTATCTAGCCCATATTTTGATTATTTGATTAAAATTTTCTTTTTTAATTCCATTTAATATGAGTTTCTATTATGCATTTAACTGTTGACAAAATAAACTCAGAAGGGTTATAATAATTAGAGTAATTTTAAAAAATATTAATGGAATTAAACTGAAATATAAGCAAAAAATAAGGAGGCAGAAGTGTTAAAAAATAAATTAATTTGGATAATGGGGATAAGTACAACTATATTTGGAGCAGACTACTACATAAAGAGTGACAGTAAGTTAGAATTAGGTTATGAGAATAAATTTACAAAAAATGGTTCAAGTGAAGTAAACTTAGGAGGAATCTTTGGAGGTAATAGAGAGTTATTTACATTTGTAGGAGGAGAAATAAATGGTAAAGACACAATAGATGGAAAACTTACAACAGGATTAAGTGTAAAAAAGAGATTAATACAAGAAATAGAATTAATATTAA
>LJRV01000400.1 GCA_001612575.1 Streptobacillus notomytis | reverse complement strand
CCGTTTAATTGAGGCACAAAGCCGCAATACAGGTCAGTTAAAACATTTAATTTCATGTGAAGGAGTTGGTGCATCGGTAGATCAAGTTCGTTTCTTTGCAGGTGCTGCCCGGTTACTTGATGTCACAGCTACTGGAGAATATTTAGAAGGTTTAACTTCTTCTATTCGCCGCTAACCAGTCGGCGTGTGTTGGCCAAGTTACTCCTTGGAACTATCCACTTATGATGGCGGTTTGGAAAATTGCGCCTGCTTTGGCAGGGGGTAGTACTGCCGTATTAAAACCAAGTGACACAACTCCTGAAAGTACCCTTTTACTTGCAGAAATTGCTGCACCCTTTTTTCCGAAAGGTGCATTTACCGTGGTGTTAGGCCAAGCGCAAGTCGGTTCAAAAGTTGTATCACACAAAACCCCTGCTCTTGTTTCAATTACCGGTTCGGTTCGTGCCGGATTACAAGTTGCTGCTTTTGCTGCGGCATATTTAGCAAACGCCCATCTTGAACTTGGCGGTAAAGCACCTGTACGGGTTTTTGAGGATGCCGATCTTGATAAAGCCGTTGAAATGATTGCTTTAGCAGGCTATTTCAA
>LJRV01000399.1 GCA_001612575.1 Streptobacillus notomytis | reverse complement strand
CGCCTGAACGCTGTAAAATTTGCGGTGACGCAATTGCGCCTGCACACAGTAATACTTCACGTTTAACCAAAGCGCGTTGCAAGTTGTTTTGATCAGCACCAATAATGTATTCAACACCAATCGCTTGCTTTTGATTAAACAAGATTTTATTGGTCGTTGCATGAGTCAAAATAGTCAGGTTTGGACGACCTTTTGCCATATCCAAATAACCACGTGCGGTACTTGAACGGCGGCCTTTAGGCGTAACGGTACGGTCCATTGGACCAAAACCTTCTTTTTGATAACCATTTAAGTCGTCAGTACGTGGG
>LJRV01000398.1 GCA_001612575.1 Streptobacillus notomytis | reverse complement strand
ATATAAATATCCTCTAAAAATGAAATATAGAAAGCTAAATGAATAAAGATTATTTATATGTACAAGGCCGTACTCATGCTATTTAAATCGCTCCTTATTCGTTTAACCTGTTGAGTGATGATCCTGAATTATTTTAGATAAAATAACAGCAGAAGGTTTGATTTTAGCTACAGCTTTTTCTGAATCATGAAGAAGGTGAGTATAGTTATATTGAATAATCAGTATGCCGGGACTCGGCAGTTTTTACCTAAAGAGAAAGGTAGAAATGTTATCTAAGTGACCTACAGCAATAGTTGGGAGTAGTGCAATCGTTTGAAGATAGAATCGAGATTTAAGGTACTCATCAGAATCGATATCTTAGAAAGTCATGTGAGGAAAATGAGCTGAATAGTCTTTAAACTGTCTAGGCTTATTTTCCTCTCCTGACCTGAGATTCAAATGCAATTAACAGGTCAAATAATTATTGTTTGATGATCATGACTGGTAAATGTGTTGCTGCCAATACACTCTGGGCTACACTTCCGAGAAAGATTTTCTTGATGCCTTTACGGCCATGTGAACCC
>LJRV01000397.1 GCA_001612575.1 Streptobacillus notomytis | reverse complement strand
ACAAAAAACGTTTTGATGTAGGTATTGACAGTGAAGTTCCATTACGTCAAGCACAGATTTCTGTAGAAACTGCGCGTAATGATGTAGCAAACTACAAAACTCAAATTGCTCAAGCACAAAACTTGTTGAACTTGCTTGTAGGCCAACCTGTTCCACAAAACTTGTTACCTACACAACCTGTGAAACGCATTGCTCAACAAAATGTGTTTACTGCCGGTTTACCAAGTGACTTGTTAAATAACCGTCCAGATGTAAAAGCTGCTGAATACAACTTAAGCGCTGCGGGTGCGAATATCGGTGCTGCAAAAGCACGTTTATTCCCAACCATTAGCTTAACGGGTTCGGCTGGTTATGCATCAACTGACTTAAGTGATCTATTTAAGTCTGGTGGTTTTGTATGGTCAGTTGGTCCAAGC
>LJRV01000396.1 GCA_001612575.1 Streptobacillus notomytis | reverse complement strand
GTATTATTGACTTAACACCCGGGATTCGTTCACTACAAATTCATTTTGATTCAATCCAGCTCGATCAACTTGAGCTTTTACAGAACCTTCCCCAGGCAGAAGCCGAATTACCCGATATTCAAACTATGCAGGTGCCTTCACGGACTGTCTATTTGCCTTTGTCTTGGGACGATTCACAAACTCAACTTGCTACCGCACGCTACACACAAATTGTTCGTCCAGATGCGCCATGGTGCCCAGATAACGTCGAGTTTATACGCCGTATTAATTGCTTATCTTCACATCAAGCGGTTCAAGATGTGGTCTATAGTGCAAACTATTTGGTGATGGGTTTAGGCGATGTGTATTTA
>LJRV01000395.1 GCA_001612575.1 Streptobacillus notomytis | reverse complement strand
ACCATTTTGTTTGTGGACTCAATCAAGCCTTCCGCATCAATGTACGTTCCTTCGGTGAGGGCAAGCGGGCCGCTTTTCTGGTTATCAGTCCCATGGGTTGTGTTAGGGTCCCACGTTGCCCCTGGAGACCTGTCACCTGAACGATGCCAGTGTGGCGGCAAATTATCAGCTTCGAGTTTTACCTTGTTACTGCCGCCGGTGACACCATACTGCGAACCAATACGCACCACCCTGTCTGCAAAGGTTTCGCTTAAGTCAACCCATGTCTGCCAGGGGAACCGCTCCGCTGGAC
>LJRV01000394.1 GCA_001612575.1 Streptobacillus notomytis | reverse complement strand
TCTATTACTCACACCATTATGTCTGATTCATTAACTACTTCATTAGTTTGAGCATTATAGAAAATTGGCATAGGAACTACCCACACACTTTGTCTTGATATCGTCCAATCTGGTCTATTTTCAATCATAGAAGTAAGTCTATTTCTTACCCATGCTGCAACAAATTCATCTTCCTTCAATCTGTCTAAAGTATTTTCTCTAACTACACCAACATCTTTTATAAACCATTGTACTGTAGCTCTAAATACTACAGGTTTTTTACTACTACAATTATGAAGATAA
>LJRV01000393.1 GCA_001612575.1 Streptobacillus notomytis | reverse complement strand
GAATACTACAGTCTGGTGCGTCCAAAACAGGTGCCGCAGGCGGGTGAAACGCCATCGCAGGCGCTGGCCAATCGGGGTGTTGGCTATGTCGAATTACGCGCGGTCGATGTCAATCCGTATAGCCCGATCGGGATTGATGAACACACCGCCGGCTTCCTGGAAGTGCTGGCACTGTACTGTCTGCTGAAAGACAGTCCGGCGTTATTGGATGATGAACAGGACATTATTGAGCGCAATCAGGCCGAAGTCG
>LJRV01000392.1 GCA_001612575.1 Streptobacillus notomytis | reverse complement strand
ATCTCCTTAAGAACGGGATCTTGCACCAATTGGGAAGTTAAAGATAAACGCTCTGATAAGCTTTGCGCTGGTTGATCTGGTGAAAGAGGAAGGTGAGGTATAAAAGGAGTATGTTCCTTAGGTGTTGATGGTTGATGATGTAAATGGATGGGTAAATGAAAATTAAAAGTTTTTGGAGGTTAAGTATTAAGGTCAAGTTGGTTGGATAATTGATACTTCGTCATTAAATCGCCATAAAATGGCCTATGTATATGTAGATCTCTTAAATTAACTCTACAGTGCAATTGTTTTAAGCCCAGTTTAAATAC
>LJRV01000391.1 GCA_001612575.1 Streptobacillus notomytis | reverse complement strand
TTTTCTCCTAGGTTTCTATGTACTTCTTCTCCTGATCCTGTATTACCAGAGAAATTAAGACCTGCTTTTGCTAGTGCCTTTAGGTCTGTTCCTGTTGCTACGTTGTTTTTATTGTTCTTAAATATATCATCTTTATCTTCTAGGAATTCTTTGATTTTTTCTGGTGTTGCATCTTCTCCTAGAATGCTCTTTACATTTCCTATAGATATAGGTTCATTGCCATTTCCTTTTGGCATTAGGTTTACTATTACATCTTTACTATCTACTGGAGTTAATTGGTTCATATTTCCATTAGTAGTTGTGTTCTTAGGTTTGTATGTTGATGAAGTTTTATCATAATAGAAGTTTTTAAGTTCAGATTCTTTGTATAACTTATTATCTTGTCCTCTTACAACCTTTTCATTATTATTTGTTGAATATTCAAATGGTCCATTAGCTATTTCTTTTATCTTGTTGTCTACATAGTTTTTATTAACTGCTATGCTTCCATCTGTTTCATCTGGTGATATGTCTTTAAGTCCTGTTATAGAAGATTTTCCTCCATCTATTTTAATAGTTTCTTTTCCATCTTTATCAGATAATTTAATTATTCCACCATCTGTGCCATTTCCAGCTTTTATTGTTACTGATTCTTTTCCGTCCTTACCTTTTACAGTTACTCCTGATTTTTCAATTGTTGTACTTGTTTTATCCTGTGAATTAGTATCTTTTGGTCCAAATGTTAACTTATCTGCTGTAAGATTAGATTTACTATCATTACTTGTAACTTCTACACCATCAGGCATTATTTTTGTTTTCTTTCCATCTACTTCTTTAGTTTCTATACTGTTTAGATTTTTTAAATCC
>LJRV01000390.1 GCA_001612575.1 Streptobacillus notomytis | reverse complement strand
GTCTTATATAATGAATAATGGAGTTTAGACGTGAATAAATCACTTTTAGAACAACTATCACCAACCAATTGTCAGGTTATTTTTATTGATCATCAGCCGCAAATGGCTTTTGGGGTACAGTCAATAGATCGCCAAGTATTAAAGAATAATACTGTAGGGTTAGCAAAAGCGGCTAAAACATTGAATATTCCTGTCACCATTACGACGGTTGAAACTGAAAGCTTCTCTGGTCATACCTATCCAGCACTTTTAGATGTATTTCCAGATGTTCCATTACTAGAACG
>LJRV01000389.1 GCA_001612575.1 Streptobacillus notomytis | reverse complement strand
CCTTTAGGCACAGCCATGCCAATGCTTGAATTCACCAAAGCGCTTTGTGAGTTTGGGTCAACATAACCTTTTTCTGCGAGTTTGCTTAGTTCCGGAGCAGCCAACACAACAATGTCAAAACGTTCACCACGATTAAGTCGGTTTGGAATTGCAGTCGGTGATTCACCCATAGACGAACCAGATGAGAGGTGAACCGTGTGACCAGTTTGCTTTTCAAATATTGGAATGAGTTTTTCCATAGATGAATAGAAACCGCCTGAGCTAATTACTTCGAGCGTATCTGCATTGGCAAATGTAGAACCTAAGCCTGCACCAGCTAGGCAAATGGTTATGAAGATAGGGGACTTTTTCATAGTGCCTCACTTGAATTGCAAGAAAGCACAGTACGGAGACTTAAGATC
>LJRV01000388.1 GCA_001612575.1 Streptobacillus notomytis | reverse complement strand
ACTCTGGTCAGGCAGGAAGCATTAGGCAAGATTGCAAACGATTTGAAACTTAGTCAGTGTTTAATATTAAGTACAGGTGAATTAAAATCGGGAGGACACCACCGTGAATCGATTCTGGCCGATACTGTAGAAGCCATTATCGGAGCAATTTATATTGACTGTGGTGAGCTCAAGATTTTACAAGACATCGTACTGAAGTGGTATGGCCCATATTTAAACAATATTGAG
>LJRV01000387.1 GCA_001612575.1 Streptobacillus notomytis | reverse complement strand
TGGTAAGCATGGCCTGCCTCATGCGTTATAGCTTCAACATCATTTGCCGTTCCATTAAAGTTAGCGAATTTGAATGGCATAGTATATGTATCAAGTGATGTACAATATCCTCCACCTCGTTTACCTTTTTTTCTATCTAAGTCGAGTATTTCTTTCTCAACCATTTTTGAGAAGAATTCATGTGTTTCAGATTATAACTCCTCATACATTTCCTTATCGCTTTTAACCATGCATTCTCTATCCTCCTGAGTAGTAGGATTTACTCTTA
>LJRV01000386.1 GCA_001612575.1 Streptobacillus notomytis | reverse complement strand
GCATTTGGATCGGCTGCGCCTGTATCAAATACCCAGAGCAGTTTACCTGTATTTACGTCATAGCCGCGAATAACTCCTGAAGGCTCTTTAATTGACAGGTTGTCGGTTACAGAACCTGCAATAATGATCGTACTGCCAGTTACAATAGGAGGCGAGGTTGGGTTATAGCCGCCCGGATAAGCATTTGGCATATAGAGCTGAAGGTTAACTTCACCATTTTCACCAAAATCTGTACAGCGCTGAC
>LJRV01000385.1 GCA_001612575.1 Streptobacillus notomytis | reverse complement strand
TATTCAGTATCTAAAGATGCTGCCGAAGAGTTTACTGAAGTTTATCATACAACCACAGAGACTATGTCTATTTAACGAAGATTTTAAGAAGCACTTGCTGGACTTGGTAGAATAAATCCTAAATCTATCGGTGTTGGAATGTATCAACTTGATGTTAATCAAAAGAAATTAATTGAAGAATTTGAAGACACTATAGAAAAAATAATTAATAAGGTTGGAGTGATTATTAATAATGCAAGTTCTGAGCTTTTAAGTTTTGTATCATGTATTAAGAAAAATATTGCTAAAAATATAGTTGAGTATAGAAAAGAAAATGGATACTTAAAAAAAAGAAAAGAAATTGTAAAAGTAAAAGTACTAGGATCTAAGGCTTTTGAACAATTAGCAGGATTAGTTGTTATACCAAATGTTGAAAATTCTTTAGATAATAC
>LJRV01000384.1 GCA_001612575.1 Streptobacillus notomytis | reverse complement strand
CGTGGGCTCGGAGTAGCAGAGCGTCTAGTTGAAGAAGCTTGTCGTATAGAAGAAGCAAAAGGCGTTAAAATTTTTGAGCCAGGTTGTGGTGCAATTCATCGCTGCTTAGCTCATATTGGTAAATTGCATAGCTAAAATCCTATTTTTACGGCACTTGTGATTTAAAATTAAACACTTGTTACAAAAAATGCGGAAGTTGCTTGACGTCCTCCTATAAACATTGTTTAATACGCCCACTTCGGCGTGATAGCTCAGTTGG
>LJRV01000383.1 GCA_001612575.1 Streptobacillus notomytis | reverse complement strand
GGCATGCGAGATGAAGGGAGGTCTCGTGGGCTCGCAGATGTGTATAAGGTACAGCTTCACGTTCGGGTGCGACCATTATTGGGGCGATGTTCCTGGGCGTATCACGTAAAGCGGCGACAGAATTCTCGTTCTTTCTGGGGATTCCGGTGATTATTGGCGCCGGCCTGCTGGATTTATATCAAAGTTATGATGTCTTCCAGACCACCCAAGACTGGACCGTACTGAGCGTCGGGATTATTGTTTCCTTTATCTCCGCATTAATCTTAATTCGCGCGCTGGTGGCG
>LJRV01000382.1 GCA_001612575.1 Streptobacillus notomytis | reverse complement strand
GTATTAACACCGTAAAAGAAGCTTATCGGAAGCTTGAAGACCAAGGTTTAATTTCAGTTCGCCCACAGTCTGGCTACTATGTTTGTCATGCACCTTCAAACTTGCCAGATCTTGAGGAGCGTTATATCAGTGAAGAAAAAGTGCCTCTTTCAGGAATTAGCTGTTTTCTCGCGCAAATTGTTAAAAAGCAGATGGACCCCGACTATATCAATTTGGCCCTAGCTTGCCCA
>LJRV01000381.1 GCA_001612575.1 Streptobacillus notomytis | reverse complement strand
CGTCTACGTTTACGCCCAATTTTAATGACTTCTATTGCATTCATTATGGGTGTCGTACCACTGGTTACCTCAACTGGTGCAGGTTCTGAAATGCGTCATGCCATGGGTATTGCGGTGTTCTTCGGCATGATTGGTGTAACGCTGTTTGGTTTGTTCCTGACCCCTGCCTTTTATGTCCTAATTCGTACACTGAACAGCAAACATAAATTGCATTCGGCAGCAGTTCATGAAGCACCTTTATCTACCCCACATGATCATTAAGGAGGATATTTGATGGCTACAGCAAAACAAAGCTTATTATTGTCCTCACTCATGGGAAG
>LJRV01000380.1 GCA_001612575.1 Streptobacillus notomytis | reverse complement strand
TTCTCCTCCTTCTATCTTAACTGTTTCTTTTCCTTCTTTATCTGTTAAGATTATAGTTGGGTCTTTTTCATTATTAAGTGTTATTCCTTGTTTATCATCTTTATCTTTTAATGATAATTTATTTGATGTTAGTTTCCCTTCCCCTTTATCATCTTTTATTGTTGTTCCATCTAATGTATATTTAGAACTATTTGTTGCTTGTTCATTTGCTTTGGTTAATGGGTTATCATTGTATTTACCTATCTCTATTCCATTTGGTCCTGTTTTAGACATAATGTATTTATTATCATCTGTTTTATTTATTGTTGTTAGTCCTTCTTTATCTAGTTTTGTTTTAGATTTAATATTATTATCATCTAACTCTTTTGTTTCAAATGATGTCATTTCTTTTAGTTTGTCTGATAGTTTTAATGTTAATTCTCCATTCTTATTATCTGATTTAACTTGTATGTTTCCACTTGCACTAGTAAAGTCATCTTTATTATCTGTTCCTTCTCCTTTAATGATTACTTTTTCTCCTAGGTTTCTATGTACTTCTTCTCCTGATCCTTTATTACCAGAGAAATTAAGACCTGCTTTTGCTAGTGCCTTTAGGTCTGTTCCTGTTGCTACATTATTCTTTACATCTCCAAGAGAATTGTTTCCTTCTATTAGTTCTTTTACTTTATCTGCTGCTGACTTATCTGTTTTAGTTGCATCTTCTCCTAGAATGCTCTTTACGTTTCCTATTGCTATTGGATCTTTACCATTTCCTTTTGGCATTAGGTTTACTATTACGTCTTTACTATCTACTGGAGTTAATTGGTCATTTCCATTTCCATTAGCATTATTTTTAGGTTTGTATGTTGATGAAGTTTTATCATAATAGAAGTTTTTAAGTTCTGATTCTTTGTATAACTTATTGTCTTGTCCTCTTACAACTTTTTCATTATTATTTGTTGAATATTCAAATGGTCCATTAGCTATTTCTTTTATCTTATTATCTACATAGTTCTTATTAACTGCTATGCTTCCATCTTTTTCATCTGGATCTATATCTTTAAGTCCTGTTATAGAACCTTTTTCACCATCTATTTTTATAGAGTCTTTTCCATCTTTTCCTTTTACAGCTATTGTTCCACCATTATCTTCAGCTTTTATTGTTACTGATTCTTTTCCGTCCTTACCTTTTACAGTTAATCCTGATTTTTCAATTGTTGTGCTTGTTTTATCTTTTGAATTATCTTTAGACTCAAATGTAAGTTTATCTCCTGTTAATTTAGATTTACTATCATTACTTGTAACTTCTACACCATCTGTATCAACTTTAGTTTTATTTCCATTTTTATCTTTAGTCTCTATGCTATTTAATCCTTTAATGTCTTCTGCAAGCTTAACATCTAAGCCATCACCAGCTGTATTCTTTTCAACTTTAATGTTATCTTTTGCTGTTCCACCTGAAACTGTTCCCTCACCTTGTATCTTTAAAGTTTCTCCTAGTTTTTTACTTATTGATTGTCCGTCATTACCTTGGAATGATATTTGTTTATTTGTAATATCTGATAAATCTTTTGATGATTTATTTATAGCATTATCCAATGCTGTTAAAGCATCTCCTACTGTCTTATGATCTGTTGTATTTGTACTTCCAGCTTTTAATTTATATGTTGGTCCTGTAACATTACCATCATTACCTATTGTTGCTCCTCCACCTAAGGCTTCTACATATTTTTTAAGTTGTGATACATTTACAGCATCATTATCTGATGTTCCATTTGCTACATTTGATATTTTTATGTTATTTCCTGTAGTAGTAAATATTAAATCTTTTCCTCCAACTTTTAATGTAGTAGTTGAATTATTGTTCCCATTACCAAATATTAAGCTATTATTTCCATCTTTTCCAATAGTTGTTGCACCCATTAAAGAATCTTTTGTTATCTCTACTTTATCATTTCCTTTTGATACACTTATTTTGTCTGCCGTTATTTTAACACTATACCCTTCTTTATTTTTTATCTCACTTGATGATGCTGTTATGGTATTTGTATCATTTTTACTAACTCCATTTTCTTCTCTTGTATCCATAATTGTTATAGACTCTTTATTCAATACATTTTTTTGTTTTTCTCTTATAGCTGTTATACTTCCATCATTAATCTCTAATCCTTGTGGCGTTAATTTAGATCTATCTGTTTTATTATTGATTTCTATAGCATCTAATGATATAGCTGTTTCCTTACTATCTCTTCCTGTAATCTTAAATCCTTTTGATGACAAAACAGAAGAATTACCATTAATATCAGTTTTTGTTGTTATGCTATCTATATCAACTAATTTTGCAGCTAATCCTATAGTTAATGTTTTAGTCTTTTCATCTGTTGTTACTTTTATGTTATTTGATGCTGTTGTTCCAGCAACTGTTCCTTCTCCTACAATACTAAGCTTTTCTCCTATTTTAACTTTAGCTTCTT
>LJRV01000379.1 GCA_001612575.1 Streptobacillus notomytis | reverse complement strand
TCAAGTGGCTCATTTACGCTGCTTAATTGAAGATAACTCGGCACGTGCACGTTACATTCAAACTGTATGGTGCGTAGGCTATGTGTTTGTTCCGGATGGTGCTGAATAAGCTTGAGATAAAATAGAGTGAGTTTAGAGCCAATACCACCGCAAACCTTTACCGACTACGTTGCGTACTCAGAGCGTAAACGGACCCGATGGGAACGTTTTCTCGATAAGATTACGCCACGTTCTGCGGCCATGCGTACCACAATTTTGGTACTGCTGGTGGTACTCTTTAGCTTATTTATGTCATTGTGGTTTTTTTGGCGAACCCTCTATTTACCTGAAATTCAGCAACATGCACGCTATCTAGCAGTTCAACTAGAACTGGTAAA
>LJRV01000378.1 GCA_001612575.1 Streptobacillus notomytis | reverse complement strand
CCTCTGAGCAATGGGCGTTTTATAGCAACGATGGCCGCTCATTTGCCATGAATAGTGGTATGAACCGAGATGGACAGACCTTCGCTCCTGAAAAAGGCGAAAGCTATGAAGTCCGTACCAAATATAAAATATACGACCGCTGTGTGCTGCGCCTCGCTTTGTTTAAAATGAAAAAACGAAATGTACTCGCAACTGACCCAATCGACAGTAACTTTCAAACCGCCGCAGGCGAAGTGAGTAGTAAAGGAGTTGAATTTGACTTAAATAGCCAGATCAATGACCGCTGGTTCGTTAATGCCAACTATAGTTATACCGATGCTCAAATTGAAAAAGACCAAGACTTGGCAAAAGGCGCTCGTCTAAGCAATGTTCCAAAACACCAAGGCTCCGTAAGCACCAATTATGAGTTTCTACAAGACGGTGCAAGAAAAGCGGGTGTAGGTGCCAACCTTACCTATGTCGGTGAGCGCAGCGGACATAATCTTGATAATGGCTTTAACTTACCGAGTTATACGCTGGTCAATTTAAATGGCTACTATGCAC
>LJRV01000377.1 GCA_001612575.1 Streptobacillus notomytis | reverse complement strand
GTGCAGTGCATGATTTCGAGTTGTTCAAACGCAATTTAAACCAGATTCCTTTTGGGGCTTTTATCCTTGCAGATAAAGGCTATCAGGGGATTTATGTGTTGTATCCGAATAGCCTGTTGCCATTAAAAGCCAAAAGACACTGTAAATTGGATCCTGAATTGAAAATCTATAATCAAGAAATCAATAAAAGAAGAATCGGAATTGAGCATGTATTTGGCAGCCTGAAAACCTTCAAAATCCTTGCTGAGCGTTATCGAAATAGAGGTAAAAGTCTTGGTTTGAGATTCAATTTAATCGCTGGAATCTACAACTTGGAACTGAGCAAAAATGATTTATGAAAGAGGTCTAATTA
>LJRV01000376.1 GCA_001612575.1 Streptobacillus notomytis | reverse complement strand
AAATCCAAAACCAAAACTTTTCCCCCTATTATAATCCCTACACATAATTTCTTATACAAGTAATGGAGGTTCTGTTCCACTTTGAACAATTTGATTAACTTTAAAAAATAAATTTTGCCCTTTATTTGCTTTAAAGTTTTCTATATTTAAACCATCAAACAATTTTTCTCCACTATCTAGTTCTAATTCACCACTTTCTTTATTTCAAAGTGTCGATTTGCCCGCACGATTAGGACCTCTAACATTACTGCAATCTCCAGCATTTGCTTCCAAATTTAGTTTGTCAACTACTATTTTAACTTCTCCTATATAACGATTGAATTTTTTATTTAGGTTTATCATCTGAAGCATTACCCTTCCCCCTTTTCTTCCCAACTGCAAGTATAACAGCAGGGAATAATGTAGTAATTATCTTAACATCAGTCGGCTTTGTTGATAATTTAGATATT
>LJRV01000375.1 GCA_001612575.1 Streptobacillus notomytis | reverse complement strand
CCGTTATGCTGCTTACATGGGTGCTTCAATGGCATTGACCAAAAATGAAGGCACAACAGTAAATATTGCAGATAAAAAAAGCTTATTCAGCTTTAGCTAATATTGTCGATTCAATGGTTGAAGGTGGTAGCGGTTATCTTGCTGAGCACAACGTTAAATTCCCGAAAATCACTGCTGGTGGTATTTTGGAGCACACATTAACTGGTGGCCAGAAAGACAGCTCAAATGTTGCAGTCAATAGTGAGTGGGTACCTAGCCAATCTAACCTTCTCATTAAAGGTAAAGATATTAGCTTTGACAGCTTAGGGAACACCGCTGACCCAGAGCAAAT
>LJRV01000374.1 GCA_001612575.1 Streptobacillus notomytis | reverse complement strand
TACAGGATGTGACTTTTCCTGCACGCTTATATTTAAAAACTTTGGGCGTAGAAAACTTAGGAAATGTAGGCGTATTAGATCAGAATGAGCCTTTGCTTTTAGATGGTTTGGGCCGTTATACCATTCGACATTTTTTACAGCAAAACGAACAGCAGGCACAGCCTGAAGTCCTACTTGATCAGTTGCCTGTAGGCAAAGTTCAATACAGTGCATGGCAACAGGGCATTTTTGAACAGGAATGTTTGCTTGAGCCTGTCTCTTATACCAATCTGACGCTGCCGACGATCTT
>LJRV01000373.1 GCA_001612575.1 Streptobacillus notomytis | reverse complement strand
CCTGTATTTTATCCTAAGGCTTTTAAGAATGTAAACATCATTCCACCACCGATAATGACTTTATCAGCTTTATCTGATAGGTTGTCAATTACACCTATTTTATCCCTAACTTTAGCTCCACGTGATATAGCAAAAAATGTGCTTTTTGTTTCATCTACTGCTCCGCCTATAAATTCTATTTCTTTTTGCATTAAGAACCCAGCAGCTGAATCAGCTATGTTAGATGAAATTCCAACATTTGATGCATGAGCTCTATGAGCAGTACCGCATGCATCAGTTACGAATATATCTCCAAGAGAAGCCCAGTATTTTCCAAGTTCCGCATTATTTTTAGATTCTTTTTTAACTACTTCACCGTTTTCAACATCTTCAATACGAGTGTTTTCAAACATTAAGATTTCGCCTGCTTTAAGT
>LJRV01000372.1 GCA_001612575.1 Streptobacillus notomytis | reverse complement strand
GTAAAGAACCCCTGTCGGCGAGGCTGGTATATTACCTTTGTCATCATGGTTGTACTCCGAAGGCCGGAGTTGAAATATTGTTTAAGCCATAGGCTCGGCGGTCACGTCCTGTTGCTTCAATGTACTGAACAATGCTGCTATAATCATCATCACGAGCTGGTTGGAGTACTGAGCGGGCACTATGAATAGCTTGTTCAGCATTTAATAAATCGACCAATGAGCGCGTACCGAGCTTGTATTGCTCTTGATAGCGTTCACGTGTACGAACCGTTGTTGCTTGGCGACTTGCCAAAACCTGCATTTGACGCTGTTTATTTTCAATCTGTTCGCGACTTGTTCTAATTTCGTCCAGAACATCCATATACACCGAATTCACTTTGGCTTTTGCAGCTTCTTCGGCATAACTTGCCATTTTTACTTGTGAAGCGGTAGCACCACCTTGGTAAAACTGACTGGTTGCTTCAAGCATGACTGAACTATA
>LJRV01000371.1 GCA_001612575.1 Streptobacillus notomytis | reverse complement strand
CCATTCAGGTGATTACCTTACTCTCGATTAAAACCGGTAAATGCCCGGAAGACTGCAAATACTTCTCTCTATCGGCTCATTATGATTCACAGCTGGAAGCTGAAAAACGTATTGCCGTTGAAAAAGTGATTCAGGAAGCCAAGGAAGCGCTAGAATCAGGTTCTTCACGTTTTTGTATGTGCGCAGCGTGGCGCAATCCGCATGAACGCGATATGCCTTATGTACTGGAAATGGTGCGTGAAGTAAAAGCGCTGGGTCTGGAAACCTGTATGACGCTGGGTATGCTGAACCAGTCTCAGGCAGAACGTCTGAAAGATGCTGGCCTGGATTATTACAACCATAACCTCGATAC
>LJRV01000370.1 GCA_001612575.1 Streptobacillus notomytis | reverse complement strand
CTGCATGGCCTGTTTGGCATAAGCTGAACGTTCTGCAATCCAGGCTACAGGTTCCTGTCCAACTTTTTGAAAAAAGCTTTGCATATCCTGCTGATTACTTTTTGGTGACTTGATCCGGTTTGCCAGCAGCAGAATTTTTACCTTGCCTTTTTGTATCCGCCTGATCTCTTGGAGATGTTTTAAAAAACGCCGGGTACTGTCA
>LJRV01000369.1 GCA_001612575.1 Streptobacillus notomytis | reverse complement strand
TCATT
The DNA here is from genome assembly GCA_001612575.1 of Streptobacillus notomytis. GTDB lineage: Bacteria > Fusobacteriota > Fusobacteriia > Fusobacteriales > Leptotrichiaceae > Streptobacillus > Streptobacillus notomytis. The sequence goes on along the minus strand of LJRV01000369.1, from coordinate 1,035 downwards.
AACTCCTTTGTATTCTCCCTTGTTTAATAGCTTTATTTTTGTTTCACGATTATTACCATTCTTTAAGATGCTCTTTAACTCAAACTTTGCCTCATTTGTTAACTTTATCTCATCATTTGCCTTTGTCTCTACCTTTATTTCTCCAAATAGATTTCCTAATTGTTTAAAGTTTCCACTATTTAATACATGTCTTAATTCTGCATTTAATATCTTTACATCTTCACTTAATTTTCCTTTTGTTTTAATATAACTTTCTAATTCATGTTTATCATCTTTAAAGTCTGCTGCATTATATATACCTGCAACAGTTAATTCAAAGTTATTATATATCTTTCCATTTAATATTGCTGATAATAGGAATGTATCTTCTGCTCTTAGTTTATATCCTTTATCTTTATCTGCTTTTCCTTCTCTTCCCTTTGCCTTTAGATGTCTTTCTATTGCCTCTTTTATTCCATTGTTCTTATGGACTTTTTCTTCATTTTCATTTATTTTCTTTTTCTTTTCCCAAGCAATCCCTTCTCCTCCTCTTCTATGAGCAGCAGTTAAAGAGATGTTAAAAGTATCAACTATATCTGAATCCCATCTTAATCCAAAGTGATATGGTGTTTTATCATTAAACTTTAATTCATTTCCATTTGTATTATTTTTAGTTCCACCTAAGTCAGTCCCTATGAAAGCAAAGACTTCTTTATCTTTATGCATGAAGATTCCTAAGTTTCCTTTTGTTCCTAGTTTATTAGTTACATCACTTTGACTCCATAAGTCTTTTATTTGCATTTCATTAGATGCTCCACCCTTGCCACCAACTGCTCCTGATGCACTTCCTGAGCCTCCTGAACCATTTACCTTTTCATATTCTATTGGCTTTTCAACTGATACACTTCCCCTATATCTTGCATCTAAGCTTAAGTTTACTTTCCCTACTTTCTTCTTTACTTTATTTGATGTATATGCTGAAAATACTGTAAAGTCTTTGTTTTTATTTTTAGCATCATTTTTCTTATATTTATTTTTATCTATAGTAAGTTTATT
>LJRV01000368.1 GCA_001612575.1 Streptobacillus notomytis | reverse complement strand
GTTACTCTTTAGGAGGCGACCCCCCCAGTCAAAGTGCCCACCTAGCACTGTCTCAATTTCTTCATCAGAATCCCAATAATATCTGGTTGGAATTCCACAGTTCACTGCCTTAAAACTAGCATCTTACGATATCCATCTCACAACTATTCTATACCCCCATTACCAAAACTCAATGCCAAACTACAGTAAAGCTTCACGGGGTCTTTCCTTCCTACTACAGGTACTCGGTATCTTCACCGCCATTACAACTTAACCAGGTCTCCAGCCAAGACAGCTCCCAAATCATTTCACCATTCGTGCAGTACGGAACTTACCCGACAAGGAATTT
>LJRV01000367.1 GCA_001612575.1 Streptobacillus notomytis | reverse complement strand
GGGTAATACCCGTCAGCTGAAGCAACATTTTAATCCAAAGCTTGACGCAAAAATTCATTATTTTGATAGCAAGTTTGAAGACTATCAGGAGAGGTATCGCAAGTATTTATTCATGGATAATCAAAATGCACCTGACTTGCTATCGAGTGCGCTTGGTTTAAAAAAAATTGATGATTTGACTAAATTGATAAGTGAGCTGGTATTGGAGCAAAGTCAGATTCGTGAGCTTGCGAAAATGGCTGTAAATGAGTTTGAAGATCTGGAGGCAAATTATCGCCATATCACTGATACCCGTGAGCAAGTTGAGCATTTACGACGGTTGCCAGGTTTGGCAGCGGAAATTAGCACCTTAACTGAAAAACTGACCAACCTGCATTTAGAGAAACAGGCATTACCTGCATACTTAGGTGAGCTTTTTGTACAGTACTGGCTTGAAAAAATATCTGAACTGGAGCAAGAGATTGAGCATTTAAAGTGTGCTATTCAACAAATTGAGCAACAAGAGAAGGATGCTGAAAGGACCGTCGAGCGCTGCCACGAAGATTATATTCAGC
>LJRV01000366.1 GCA_001612575.1 Streptobacillus notomytis | reverse complement strand
GTGTTTAGGCTGATCTTCTTTAAATTAAGCACGGTTGACTTGTAATACTGCTGATAAAACTTCTTTAAATTGCTGTTCCGATGTTGTGGCTAGATCAATCAAACTAGCTACTGGTAGCCTGGTGGCCAAATTGCACATACCCAGCACTTCAATTGAATGAGGCTTAAAAAGTTCAGACAAAATTTCATCTGAATAATCTTTTCCTTTTAAGAAAGCTTTTTAACTTTTCTGCATGCACCGCCCATTGATCAAAGTCTTTCATCTGGATCTGGTTAACTTCGACACCATTCACTGTAATAGAGCGATGAGCTGCTAGAAAAAAAACATTCATGTTGGAATCTCAAAATAAAGTACAGGA
>LJRV01000365.1 GCA_001612575.1 Streptobacillus notomytis | reverse complement strand
AGATGAGTAAAAAAAGTGGAGGATTCAGAGCAAAAATAATAAATAGGATGATGATTGGTCATATGGCTATATATGATGGTGAAGAATTTGAAAAAGCTAAGAAAGATATTAGTAATATTTAATATATATTATTAACAATAGCTAATGACTCCCCAGAAAGTATAGTCAATTTATGTGGCGGAGCAAGGGATATTAAAATAGAAAGGAGTGTCAGTTTTTTAATTATATAGGTTTATGTAGATACTGTCGATGCTATGGGAGCAAATACTGTAAATACTGTGCTTGAAAGTATAGCTCCTGTACTACTTGAGGTTTGTTCAGGAACTAAACTTATGAGTATAATATCTAATTATTATATATCTAGCTTTGTTAAAGCTGAATGTTTTATAGAAGTAGAAGAAAGTTTAGGAAATAGACTAGAAAATGCAA
>LJRV01000364.1 GCA_001612575.1 Streptobacillus notomytis | reverse complement strand
TGGGTTTATCATCCTTCGAGTTATGATATGTGGCCAGGTTAAGTGAGTGTAGCAGCAGGGACACCTAGTCTTAATAAGGCGATAGTCGCATGTTAGAGACGCGAAGCCTAGGGATCTAGGCCGGTCCAGGTTGAAGCTGCAGTAAGATGCAGTGGAGTACCGAACTCACCGGCGTTGAAGTGTTGGGAGTTGAGCTTGGTTTAGGGGTGAAAAGCCAATCGAGGTAGGAGCTAGCTCGTTCTGTCCGGAATTCATTTAGGTGCAGCGTTAAGTATAAAGATATTTGAGGGTAAAGCACTGTATAACGTAGCATGCATATAGCTTACTGACGTTAAGCATACTGCGAATACCATATTTTAATACTTAGCAGTGAGTGATGACAAGGTCCATGGATGAGAGGGAAAGAACCCAGCACACCAGCTAAGGTCCCTAATTATGTCTAAGTGGGACAGGAGGATGCATATTCACAAACAACCAGGAGGTTGGCTTAGATGCAGGCATCCTTTTACAGTGTGCGTAATAGCTTACTGGTCGAGGGTACCTGCGCCGACGATTTCAGGGGGCTAAGACCTAAACCTAAGGTATGTAACAACTTTATAGATGCTGGTAGGAGCGCGCTCGGTAGGCTGCAGAAG
>LJRV01000363.1 GCA_001612575.1 Streptobacillus notomytis | reverse complement strand
ATATACTTTGTCGCCAAGTGCATGAGCAATAAGCTGTGCGCCTAGGCAAATACCAAGTGTAGGTTTATCTGCTGCCAAGCGTTGTTTAAGTATAGCAATTTCCTCTTTTAAACACGGATAATCTTCGGTTTCATAAACTCCGATTGGGCCGCCTAAAATAATAGTTAAACCGTCATGTGTAAAAGCAGGGGTTAAATCATCCACACCTGCTTCAAAATAGCGGACACGAAACCCAAGTTGATAAAAAACATCTTCTAATGAACCTAGGTCTTCGAAAGCAAGATGCTGAATGGCATAAATAGTTTTAGGGAAGGCGTTTGTTGTGTTCATATAAATGATTTAGAGAAGATCAATAGGTGGAGTATAGC
>LJRV01000362.1 GCA_001612575.1 Streptobacillus notomytis | reverse complement strand
TTCGAGAGGCGGCGGAAAAATATATAGACTAAAGATAGCGTTAAAAAGTCTAAAACTATCCATGTCAGCGTAAGAATAGTTAAACTTAAATCTAGATGAGGTGAAATAGAAACAAATTGCGGAAAGAAAGCTGAAAAGAAAATAATATCTTTAGGGTTTGAAATACCCACTAAAAAGCCTTTTTTAAAACCGCCATTTTGAGCAGAAACGGTTTGAATTGCTTCAGGATGAGGGGCTTGAATGACTTCTTTGAGAATACTAAAACCCAAATAACCAATATATAGGC
>LJRV01000361.1 GCA_001612575.1 Streptobacillus notomytis | reverse complement strand
AGACTTGTATAAGAGACAGATATATCACTATGAAAGCTAAATTAACTGAAGGTGCAGTATGAAATAATCAAACTAACCCTTACATAAATCGACAAACATATTGAATGCCTATGGTTAAGTCACCTTCTGCATTATTCTTTAATAAAGGGTTATTGGAAGACAAAGGTAGGAAAGTTCCTACAACATTCTACGAATTCTTTGAACCTGCTAAAATTACAAAAGATGCAGGAAATTCATTCTTAATTTACTCTACAACCGGATATTTAGACTCATTCTTA
>LJRV01000360.1 GCA_001612575.1 Streptobacillus notomytis | reverse complement strand
TATTCGAGCCAATGAATAAAAAAAGTAATTTTGGTTTTGGTTGGTATTAACACTTTTTAATGACTAAAGTCAGTCCAAAAGCATTAAATAGTTTTAAAATAGAATGCAGGGTCGGATTACTATGCGGCTGTTCCAACTTTTGTAGTGTTTGCGGAGCAATTTTTGTAATTTTTGCCATATCCTCTAGGGTCAGGCGCAATT
>LJRV01000359.1 GCA_001612575.1 Streptobacillus notomytis | reverse complement strand
TTTCTTATTGAATGCATAAAAATATAGGCCTTTTCAAGTCCAACTTTTTCAACTACATCTGAAGTATCTTTAAAGTCTTCATCTGTTTCTGCAGGAAGTCCTTGTATGTTATCTGTAGTTAAAGTAACATCCAGGTATTCTTTCTTTTATTTTATTTGCATGTTCTATAAATTGCTCTTTAGTGTATCCTCTTATCATTTTCTTCAATATTTTGGTTGATCCTGATTGTACGGTCATCTGTATACATCTGGCTATTTTCTCATTTTTAGCTATCACATCTATAACATCATCTGTAGAATCTTTTGGATGTGGTGATGTAAATCT
>LJRV01000358.1 GCA_001612575.1 Streptobacillus notomytis | reverse complement strand
AGTCAGTCCCTATGAAAGCAAAGACTTCTTTATCTTTATGCATGAAGATTCCTAAGTTTCCTTTTGTTCCTAGTTTATTAGTTACATCATCTTGTTTCCATAATCCTTTTATTTGCATTTCAGATGCTCCACCCTTGCCACCAACTGCTCCTGATGCACTTCCTGAGCCTCCATTTGCTTTCTCATATGTTATTGGCTTTTCAACTGATACACTATTACAAATTGCTTTTAAACTATATATATGTTATGATAAATAGAAAAGAAAGAAAGGAAAGATTTTATGTTTAAACTTATTAAAAATATTTTTATGTACACTATTAAAAAGATATATTCTTTTTTTGTATACATTACTTTAATAATAATATTAATAACTGTGATTTCAGGTGGAATATTTGCTAAAAATGAATTAAAATCAGAAAAAACTAATGTATTGATTTCAGATATTTTTATACCATCTGAAGATAAATTTACAAATTCTATAAAATATATAAATGGAAAGAACATTACATTTTCAGAAGTATACAATTCACTTAATATTATTTCAGATGATGATAAGATTCAAAAAATATTTATTAATTTAGATACTACAGCTTTTTCAGCTGCACAATTAGAAGAATTAGAACCTGTATTAAATAAAATAAAATTGGCTAATAAAAAAATATATGCTTATGGTAGTGTAATTAACAATACAAACTATGGTATTGCTACTTTCGCAGATGAAATTATAGTTCCAGAAACACAAAATACCGATATAATTTTAACTGGATATTCAAATAAGAATATGTATTACAAAAATCTTTTTGATAAATATGGATTTGAAATGGAAGTAATACATGTTGGAAGTCATAAAAGCTTTGGACAAAACTATACTAGAAATAGTATAAGTAAAGAAGAAAAAGAAACACTTACTAGAATACTTGATAAAAGATTAGATTTATTCATACAAAAAAATGCAAATTCAAGAAAAATTAAACCAGAAATATTTAAAGAAAAACTATTAAATGGTGAGTATGCATACATAAGTCCAGAAAAGGCAAGAGATTTAGATTTAATAGATCAAATAATGTTTTATGAAGATTTAGCTGAAAAAATTGACTTAAAAGATCATAATACTATTTCTTTACAAGATTATTCAGAAAAGAAAATAAAAGAAATTAATACTAGCTCTAATAAAATAGCTGTAATTTATCTTGACGGAGAAATTACTGAACAAAGTAATTCAACATCTACATATATTTCTTATGATAATTTCAATAAAAAATTTGAAAAAGCTAATAAAATAGAAGGGATAAAAGGTATAGTAATAAGAATTAACTCTCCTGGTGGAGCGGCTATAGAAGCAAAACAAATATATAATAAAATAAGAAAATCAGAAATTCCAGTGTATATTTCTATTGGAAATATAGCTGCAAGTGGTGGTTATTACATATCTAGTGCTGGGAATAAAATATTTATCAATCCTTCATCTATAACCGGATCTATAGGGGTTGTTTCAATAATACCTAATTATTCAAAAGCATTAAATAAATTTGGGATAAATATTGATGGTGTAACTAAAGGAAAATATGTTGATCTATTAAGTCCTAATAAGGATTTAACAGATGAAGAAAGAAGCACTTATCAAAGAAAACTTAATGATGTTTATTCTGAATTTAAAAAAGATATATTGAAAAATAATAAAAAATTAACCCCTGAATCTTTAGAAAAAGTGGCACAAGGAAAAATTTGGTTAGGTAGTGAAGCAATAAAATTAAATTTAGTTAATGGATTTGGTGGACTTCAAGATACAATAAATGCACTTCAAAAAGATTTACAGCTTGATAATGACTATAATATAATACATATATATTCTGAAAAAAATTATGAAGATGTATTTTCTTTATTTGATAAATTTTTAATTAAACTTAAACTAAAAAACAGCAAAATTTTAGTGTTAAATGAACTAGAAGAAAAAATACAATTTATAATAAATCAAAAAGGTAAGGCTATGTATTATTCTGATATTTTACCTTTGGAATTTTAAAGGGAGATGAGTAATGAGTATCTTAGATAACTTAAATACACAGCAAAAGAAAGCTGCAAAACTAATAGATGGTCAAACTTTAATATTAGCTGGTGCAGGAAGTGGAAAAACAAGAACACTAACATTTAAAATTGCACATATGATAAAAGAAAAAAATATTAATCCTAAAAATATTTTAGCATTAACATTTACTAACAAAGCTGCAAAAGAAATGAAAGAAAGAGTTGAAACATTAGTTGGTGATAACAACGATGTATCAATATCTACATTTCACTCTTTTGCTGTAAGATTGCTAAGAACATATTCTGAGAGAATAGGATATACTACTAATTTTAATATTTATGATAATAACGACCAAAAATCTATGATAAAAAAGATTTTAAAGAGCCAAGGACTTGATAAAAAGTACAAGGAATTTCAAATTATTTCAAAAATTAGTAGACTTAAAGAATTAGGGTTAAACTATACTAATCTTGAGCAAGAACTAGATATGAACTTACCTTTTAATAGGGAATTTAGAGAAATATTTAGAGAATATCAAGAAAAACTTGAAAGAAGTAATTCAATGGACTTCTCCGATTTATTAGTTAATGCTAAAGCTCTACTTGATGATGAATATGTTTTAGAAAAAATACAAAATAGATATGTATACATATTAATAGATGAGTATCAAGATACTAACGAAATACAATATCAAATCATTAAAAAGATTGCAAAAAAACACAAAAATATATGTGTTGTTGGAGATGAAGATCAAAGTATTTATGCATTTAGAGGAGCGAATATACGAAATATATTAAATTTTGAAAAAGATTATCCAAATGCAGAAATCATTAAACTTGACCAAAATTATAGATCTACCCAAACTATATTAGATGCTGCTAATTCCGTAATAAAGAATAATAAATCATCTAAGGGTAAAAAATTATGGTCAGATAATAATAAAGGTGAAAAAATTGGTATTTTCACAGCAATAAATGTAACAGATGAAGCAAACTTCATATCTGATAAAATTAGTGAATTAAGAATAAAAAAAGATAAAAATTATAGAGATTTCACTATATTATATAGAACAAATGCTCAATCAAGAGCAATAGAGGAAAGTTTTATTCAAAATAAGATACCATATAAGATATATGGTGGTCTAAGATTCTTTGATAGAAAAGAGATTAAAGATTTAATTTCATATTTATTATTAATAAATAATACTAAAGATGATTTAAGTTTTGAAAGAGTAATAAATTTCCCTAAAAGATCTATAGGACCTAAAACTATAGAAATCTTAGCTAATATAGCATCAAAAAATCAAGTGTCACTATTTGAAGCTATATCTCATATAGATAATGAAATTTCAAGTAATGCTAAAAATAAACTGATATCATTTAAAGATTTAATAACTAAATACATTGTTGCTAAAGAAGATATGACAACTTCTGAAATATTAAAAGATTTGATGGATGATATAAACTATAGTTTAGCTCTTGAAACATATGATAATAAAGAAGATAGAGAAGAAAATATTCAAGAATTAATAAATTCAATAGTTATACTTGAAGAAGAAACAGGGTTTTTATCTCTTCCAGAATATTTAGAAAATGTAGCTTTGAATTCTCCTTCTGATAATTTAGTCGAAGAAGAAAACTTTGTTAAACTAATGACTATACATGCTTCAAAAGGACTTGAGTTTAATACTGTGTTTTTAATAGGTGTTGAAGAAGGTCTGTTCCCTAACGAAGATAGTGATTTTATGGAAGATGAACTTGAAGAGGAAAGAAGAATATTTTATGTAGCTGTAACTCGTGCTGAGGAAGATTTATACATCTCTCATTCACTTGAAAGAAAAACATGGGGTTCTATGACTAACTATTTTGTTAAACCTTCAAGGTTTATAGGAGAAATACAAAAAGAACTTAAAACTGAAATATTTAATCCAAATAATAGAGAACCTAAACTTAATAATGATAATGAAGTAGTAAGATTTGTTAATCCAAATAAAAAATCTATAGAAAACTTTAATCCATTTAAGTTTATTAATAACTCTAAAATAATTCCTACTAAAATAGATACATCATTTAAAATAGGAGAAAAAGTTTATCATAATGAATATGGAAAAGGTATAATTAAAGAAATTACACCTAAATCAATAACAGTTAATTTTGCTGTAGGTTCAAAAAAAATAGCCCTTAAATTTGCAGAAACATTTTTAGAAAGGATAGAATAATGAAAAAAATATTATTAATTGTTGCAATATTTTTCTCATTTAATATTTATTCATATAATTTCGATAATTATCATTGGTACACATTTAAGTATGTTAATAGAAATATACAAAAATTAAAACCATTTGATATTATTGTTCTAAATAAGGGAAGTGAAATAACTCAACAATTTGGTCATTTATTTATACTTAATAAAGATAAGAAATTAGTTGAAATTAAAGGATTTGATGATTATTTTTCAGATAGTCCTATATATTCATTTTCACATATAGATAATAGAAAAATTACTATTCTAAGATATAAAAATATGGATAGTGAACTTGAAGAAGAAATTGAAAAAATACTTCCAAAGTACTATAACAAAAAATACCATATTTTTGTAGGTAATGATCCCGATAATCTATATACCTACTGCTCAAATTTTGTATACAATATATTCCTTGAGGCAAGTAGAAATTTAAAAATAGATGAAATCGAATTGGTTAAAAATAAATACCCTGTGCTACCCTTTAATTTCTTAGATAGTAATGAGTTAGAAAATATATATTTAGGAGAAGAAAAATGAAGAAAATATTAATTACTATTATTACACTTATTTGCCTATTTACTTGTAATAGTAATATGAGTAATAATAAAATTATGTATAGTAATTTAGCCGGAGAAAAATCTAAAAAATTTATAAAAGAACTATTACTTAAAAATAATATTAAAGAAGAAAATATAGATTCTTTCTTAAGCCAAGTAAATTTATTTAATGATGCAGTTGAAAGTAAAGAATTAATTGATGAATTTAAAGAAATTGATAATCCTGTAAAAATAGAATACAACATTGAAGATATGATAGATAAACTTACAAAAAAATATCCAGATTTTGTAGGTTGTAATTGTAGAATAACATCATTTACATTAATAAATGATGTTATAAACATAGAAAATACTTCAAAAATAAATGGAAGTTCAAGTTTTCTATTCCTTGATGAAGATAGTTTAGAAAATATACCATTAAAACTAAATTTACAAAAGGATAAATTTTTAGCACTGTACACTGATATACCTACAGAATTAACTAAAGATCACAAAATACATCTAAAAAATATACAAAATGAATGGAAGAATAGAAAAATATCTTTTAAAGATTCAAATGTTAATATGATATCTGTAATATTACATAATGATTTAGATGATCCAAGCATATTATTTATTGGTCATATAGGTGTTCTTGTAAAAGATAATAATAAATTCGTATTTATTGAGAAACTATCTTTCCAAGAACCATATCAAGTAATCATATTTAATAATAAGGTTGAGCTTAATGATTATTTAATGAAAAAATATGATAAATCATTTGATCAACCAACAGCTCACACTATATTACTTGAAAATGATAAATTATTAGAAACATATAAAATAAAATAAGAAGGAATGTATTTCCTTCTTATTTTATTTACTATCTTTTAATTGTATATAATGAATCTAAACCTTTATATAAAGCTTCTCCAGCTAAGTCATCTTCTATTCTTAATAATTGATTATATTTAGCAATTCTATCTGTTCTTGAAGCTGATCCAGTTTTGATTTGTCCAGCATTTGTTGCTACAGCAACATCAGCTATAGTATCATCTTCTGTTTCCCCTGATCTATGTGAAACAACTGCTGTATATCCAGCTTTCTTAGCCATTTCAATAGCATCTAATGTTTCAGTTAATGTTCCGATTTGATTTAATTTAATTAAGATAGAGTTAGCAATTCCTTTTTTAATTCCTTCTTCTAATCTCTTAGTGTTAGTAACAAATAAATCGTCTCCAACTATTTGTATTTTATCTCCTAATTTTTCAGTCATTAATTTAAATCCATCCCAATCATCTTCTGATAATCCATCTTCTATTGAAACTATTGGATATTTGTTACATAACATTTCATACCATGCTACCATTTCTTCTGAAGTTCTTTCAACTCCACCTTCTCTTTTGAATACATATTTTCCAGTTTCTGAATTATAGAATTCTGACGAAGCAGCATCTAATGCAAAAGTAATATCTTTACCTAATTCATATCCTGCAGCTTTAACAGCTTCTGAAATTATATCTAAAGCTCCTTCAGTTCCATTAATTTTAGATGGTGCATATCCTCCTTCATTTCCTACATTAGTAGAATCTCCGTTAGCTTTTAATAATTTTCCTAAGTGATGGAAAATTTCAGCACCCATTCTTAATGCTTCTCTATAAGTTTTTGCTCCAACTGGTTGTACCATGAATTCTTGAACATCAACAGCTGAGTCAGCATGTGATCCACCATTTAAGATGTTCATCATAGGAACAGGTAATTCTTTAGCATTAACTCCTCCTAAATATCTATATAAAGGTAACCCTAATTGATTTGCTGCTGCTTTAGCTACTGCTAAAGATACTCCAAGTATTGCATTTGCCCCTAATTTTCCTTTATTTGGTGTTCCATCTAAATCTATCATTAATTTATCAATAGCAACTTGATCTAATGCATCCATACCAATTACAGCTTCTGCTATAATATCATTTACGTTTTCAACTGCTTTTAAAACACCTTTTCCTAAGTATCTTGATTTATCCTCATCTCTTAATTCTACTGCTTCGTGTATACCTGTAGATGCCCCTGATGGTACAGAAGCTCTTCCCATAGCTCCACCTTCTAAGTAAACTTCTACTTCAACAGTAGGATTTCCTCTTGAGTCAAGGATTTCTCTTGCATAAACATTTTCAATTATTGTCATTATAAAACCTCCATTTTTTGTTTTTTCACATTGTTAATTATATCACAGTGATTAAAAAAAAACAAGTAAATGTATTTATATAAATACAAACTTTTTATACTTTCTGATATATTTTAGTAGTTCTAAATCCTCAGAAATAACCCTAGTAAGTTTATCTCTTTTTTCATCAATTCCTAATTCTTTTAAGGCTATTTCTAATTCTCCTGAATACCTTTTATACATTTCATTACTAATTAATATATCTCCAATTTCTATTTTTTCTCCACTAATTAATTCATTTTTATCAATATTTTCAAAAACATACTTTTCAAATTCTTTTCTATTATGTACCATATTTCTAATTACATAATCTGATGAATCTCTTCTATCCTCAAAGACTTCATTAATTAAAATCTTTTTTTCAATTTTAAGTGGTATTATTCCCCTTGTCAGATATTCTAAATCTTTCCAATTTTCTTCTTTTAAATCAATATCACCAACTAAAACAACATCTGTGTCGTTATAAAATAATTCTAATGCTGAAGTTAATATTCTTTTATTCCTATGTTCCTCTAAAGTTGGTAAACCTTCAAAAACTGGTCCTCTTTTTTCATCTCCATGAATAAAAGCCATATTTAATATTCCATAATCAGAATATTTCTTATTCTGTTTTTTCAAAAATTCTAAAGATATTCCTGTATATTTTTTAGGATAAAAATTATGTAAACTTAAAATATTACTAAAATCAACTTTTTTTGATTTCATATACTCTAAATCTTTTTCATTTAAAACACTTGAATTTAATACAAGCTTATTATTTTTGCTAAACTCTATAATTTCATCTAATGTATATCCATCATCTATTCTATAGTAAACATTAGTATTAGTTTTAATCTTATCCTTACTATTTTCATTAATATCCACTATTAACTTTAAATCATTTTCTAAACATAATTTAATAATTTCATCTATTTGTTTTTCCTTATCCATATCTTCTTCTTGAATATTTAAGGACGTAAATACAAATTCTGAACCATATTTTTTAGCCTTATAAATAATATTCTTATTTTTTTCTAAATCAGTACTTAAGTATATAGAAAACCCTATTTTCATATATTTATTTCCTTTTATTTATTAAAATTTTCTACAAAGAATAAACTTTGGTATTTAATTGAGTTTCTCCAATATTCCCAATTATGTATACCTGTTCTTTCTATATAATCATGATTAATATTTAATTCTAATAATTTTTTATGTACCCTTCTATTAACTTCAATAAAAAAGTCATTTACTCCACAATCAAATATTACATTAGTTCTTGTAAATAATAGTTTGTGAACTAAAGCACCTATATTATACTCAGACCAGTTATTATTAATAATCTTAGAAATACCCCAATTACCTTTAAATTCTTCTGGAATTAATCCTCCACTCATACTCCCTATATTCCCAAATACATTAAGGTTATTTAATCCTATAAAAAATGCTCCATAACCTCCCATACTTAATCCAGTTATAGCCCTATTTTTAGCAGCCTTAATAGTTGAATACATCTTATCTATATTTTCTATTAATTCTTTTGAAATAAAAGTTTAATATTTTGATTTTTTATTAACTTCTGAATCAACATACCAACTATCATAATTTCCATCTGGTGAAACATATATCACGTTATATTTATCTGCTAATTCACCTATAGGAGCATTTTCAACAAAACTTTTATTAGATCCAGACCAGCAATGCAAAGTGTAAATTACAGAATATTTATTATTCTTACTATATCCATAAGGTAAGATTACTGTAACTGGTATCATTTTATTCATAGATTTTGAAAAAATTTCAATATCTTCCCTTTTAAATGAATATACAAAAGTTGTGAAAAATAATAAGACTATTAATAAATATTTTTTCATTTTATATCTCCTAAAATATTTTTATCCGTAAATTTCTTCTATTCTTTCTTCATCTACACCAAATAAATATGTTAATAAAAATCCACCTATATATGCACCTATCATAGCTATTAGGTATAAATGCCATGTACCTGGTTTAACTATTAATAATCCAAATAATCCAGACACACCTTGAGTTATTGTACCAATTTTAAATAATGATGCAAGCAATCCACCAAATCCAGCACCTAAACACGCTGTTATAAAAGGTTTACCTAAAGGTAAGGTAACTGCATACATTAAAGGTTCTCCTATACCTAAAATTCCAACCGGAAGTGCATCTCTTGTAAGAGTTTTAAGCTTCTTATTCTTAGTCTTTAAATAGATTGCAAGTCCTGCTCCAACCTGTCCTCCACCAGCCATCATTAATATAGGTAATAAATAATTAATACCACCTGTAGGTCCACTAGGATCATTTAATAATACGTGTATTGGTGTTAAAGCCTGATGTAAACCAACTGAAACTAAAGGTAAAAATCCAGATGATAAAATATATCCACCCACTATGCCAAATTTATTATACACGACATCAAGAATTATAAAAATAAATTTAGTAATATATGTACCTAATGGTTGTATTAATAATATTGCAACAAATACACTTATTAATAAAGTAAATAATGGAGTAAAGAATGTATCAAGAACTGTAGGCATAACTTTTCTAATACTTCTTTCAAGTTTTGCAATTATTATTCCCATAAATAATGAAGCAAGTAATCCACCTATACTAGGAGAAAAAGCTCTATCAACTATAGGTAAATTTAAAGGTGTATCATTAACTTTTAATAGTAATGGATGTAGTGAATTTCCAACAAATATGGCACCAATAATTCCACCTAAAATAGAAGTTCCTCCAAATTCTTTAGTTGAATTCATTCCTACATAAATTGCTAAATAAGTAAACATCCCAAATCCTATTGTCTTAATTGAAGCAAACCACCAATATCCATTAAATGCTCCTTTAGTAGTAACGTTAATAACATTAATTAATCCTAGAATTAATCCAGCTGATATTATTCCAGGTAATAAAGGAACAAAAATATTAGCGATTTTTTGTAAAAATTGTTGAACTACTCCATTATGTTTAGATTTATTAATTTTTTTATTTTCATTTGCAACATTATTAACATCAGCAAAACCTAATGGAATATTAGTTAATTTAGCAAATTCTTCTCCAACCAAATTAACTTTACCTGGTCCTAAAACAATTTGAATAGTGTCAGATTCAATAACTCCTAAAACACCTTCAATCTTTTTTAAAGACTCTAAATCAACCAATTCTTTAATTCCTATTCTAAGTCTAGTCATACAAACTGCATTACTTAAAATATTTTTCCTTCCACCTAATACTTCAAAGATTTCTTTTGAAACTTTTTTAGCATCCATAATTTAACTCCTATTCTATTTTTCTTTTATTTTTTCTATTTTGGTTTCATTAATCTTAACACTTACTTCATCAAAATTCATGTTTGAATATTTTAAATATATTACATCAATTAGATTTAACATTGAAATTCTTGAATAAATAGCTGCACTTCTTTTTAATGATTCTTTAGAAGTTACATATAGGTTATGATTTGCTTTTGAAGCAACTTCATTATTACCATACATTGTTATAGAAACTGTCTCTATCCCTTTATTCTTAAGTACATTACTTATTTTAATTATATCTTTTGTCATTCCTGAATATGAAATAACAATTGCTAAATTATCCTCAGTACTATTTACAGCTTGTATATATTGTAAATCAAATGGACCAAAAACATTACAAACTTTACCTATCCTCATAAACTTATACTGTGCATCTAAACAAACTATATGTGATGCTCCAACACCATAAAAATCTATTACTTTTTTCTTTCTAATTAACTCTACTACTTTATCTATAATTTCAGGATCTTGTAATAATTTGGTTTCTTTCAAAGAACTAATACTTAATTTATTTAATTTTTCAATTATCATTCTTGTATCATTATTTCTTTCTATATCCACATTTTCAAAATTTAATTTTGACTGTTCTAAATTTGCTATTTCTTCTATCATTTCTATTTTAAATTCTTGGAATCCACTTAACCCTATTTTTTTACAAGTTCTAGTAACTGCTGAAACACTTGTAAATGTTTCTGCTGAAATCTTTTTTGCATCAATATTTTTTATATTTTTATAATTTTCCATCAAATACTTAGCTATATCTTTCTCACTTGATGTAAAATCATTATTTTCTCTAAGTTTAACTAGTATACTCATGTATTAACCTCGCTACATCATAATTATATTTTTTTAGTTTATTTTCTGCTTCTTCTTTTTCTATTTTAAGAAGTATCATAGTTATTGCAACCTTTACACTCCTACCTGATTTTTCAAGATATTTTTCTGCTTCTTCATAACTAACATTAGTAGTATTCATTAAAATTAATTTAGCTCTTTCAATTAGCTTAAAATTTGAAGTTTTAATATCAACCATATAACCTGAAAATACTTTACCTCTTTTAATCATAACACTTGTAGATATCATATTTAATATCATTTTTTGTGCTGTCGCTGACTTCATTCTAGTAGAACCTGTTATAATTTCAGCACCAACTACTACTTCTATAGGAATATCTACATGCTGTGATAACTTTGAATTTTCACAACAAGTTATACTACCTGTTAATGCCCCTATTTCTTTTGCATATTTAATGGCACCTAATACATATGGCGTTCGTCCTGAAGCAGTTAATCCTATAACAACATCATCTTTTGTTAATTTAATTTTTTTAAGATCTAACATTCCTTGTTCTATATCATCTTCTGCATTTTCTTTAGCCTTAAACATAGCCTCTTTACCACCAGCAATTATTCCCTGAATTGTCTCAAAATCAACTCCATATGTAGGAGGGCATTCTGAAGCATCAATTATTCCGAGCCTTCCTGAAGTTCCAGCTCCAACATATATTATTCTTGTATTAGGAAGAGTTTTTTCTATAATAGCATCTATTAATTTTGCTATAGAAGATAATTCTTTCTCAACACTATATGCAACTTTTTTATCTTCATCATTTATTCTTTTAATTATTTCAAAAGTATTTTGTAATTCAATATTTTTACTGTTTTCATTATTTTTTTCTGTTGATAATTTAGACAGATCTAACACCATATTCACCACCTTTTTTTAATTAATATAGTATACCTTGATTTTTACAAAAATCAAATTTATATAAAATTTATTTCCAAGTAATTAAAAAAGGAGTAAAAGATTAATCTTTTACTCCATATTTATTACTCTATCTGCAATTATACTATCATTTAAATCATGACTTACAATTATGGTTGTAATTCCAATTTTTTTCAATATATCTTTTAAATCCAACCTTATTTTCTCCCTTAATTCCATATTAAGAGATGAAAATGGTTCATCTAATAATAAGAGTTTAGGCATTACAGCAAGAGATCTTGCTAATGCTACTCTTTGTTTTTCTCCACCTGATAACTCATGTGGATATCTCTTTTCATAACCTTTAAGTTCTATAAGTTCTAATAATCTAGCAGTTTTTTCTTTTTTATCTTCTTTTTTTAAACCAAATGAAATATTACCATATACACTTAAATGAGGAAATAGAGCAAATTCTTGAAACAGGTAACCTATATTCCTATTTTCTATTTTTTCATTTGTAATTTCTATTCCATCTAAAAATATTTTACCATTTTTAAGTTCTTCTAATCCTGATATTAATCTTAATAAAGTTGACTTTCCTATTCCTGATTTTCCTTTTATCATAAGTATTTCTCCTTTATCAACATAAAAAGAATAATTATCAATAATCAATTTTTTATCATATGAGAAACTTACATTATTAAATTCTAAAAAATGCATATTAATCTTCCCCTTTCATATCAAAATGATTATATATACATATTAATACTAAAGTAATACTTATTAATATTAATGCAGGAACACCTATTAATACTAATTCTTCATCACTAGCATAGTTTTTCATTTGTATAGATAATGTAGTTTTAGTTAATAAAAGTGCTGCAAGTGGCAGCTCCTTTATTATCTCTATGGATAATAATAAGGCAGCAGATATTATAGCTATCTTTTGCATAAATATATCTACCTTAAAAAAAGTTTTTAATTTACCCATACCTAATAATCTTGAACTCTCATGTAAACTATTACCATTTTTTTCAATACTTGATTCTATAGGTGTATAAGCAAGAGATAAAAATCTTGTTGTATATGCAAATACTAATATTAAAGGACTTTTAATAAGCAACATATTTTCAGTTATGCCACTATTTATTAATATCAAATCTATACCTATAAATATAGATAAAAAACCTATTGCAATTACTGACCCTGGTATAGAATATCCAACTGAGCTTAACTTATTTATTATCCATTTTCTTTTACTAAGCCTATTAACATTAGTTAGAAATAGAGCAAATATCAATACAAATATGGCTGTATAAAATAGTATAAATAAAGTATTTTTAGTATTTATTAACACATCTTTTATATAAACATAACCTATAGAAAAATATACCCATCTAAAAATATATATTATAGGGAATAATAAGGTAAAGAAAAAAACTGTAAAAAAGAATGATAGTACTAAAATATGTTTTATTCCTTTCAATTTTTCTCTTTTTATTTTAATATTTTTCCCTGTACAATATTTTATTTTTCTTCTACTTAATTTTTCTATAAAAAGAAAAAATAATACAATAATTATTAATATTACTGATAATTTATTAGCTCCATCTAAATCATAATTATTAATCCAACTATCATATATGCCTGTACTAAAAACCCTAATACCAAAAAAGAATGGTACACCAAAAGCATTTAAAGTTTCCATAATAACTAACATTAATCCTGTTATTATTGCTGGTCTAGATACAGGTAATATTACTTTATATAAAGTTTGAAAATTACTTTGTCCCAGTAGTTTAGATGAATATATTAAATCCATAGAAATTCTTTTCATATACGCTCTCGATGTAATATATACATATGGATAAAAAGCGATAGAGAGCATTATTATTGCTCCTTTTATATTTGCAATATCTAAATACATATTCACACCATGTTTTTTCAAAAAAACATAAAAAGGTCCTGTTATAAAGTCAACATAAATATATGCAAATAAATAACTAGGTATTGCAAAGGATAAAAAATTAGTATATCTAAAAAAATTTCTAAATTTAAAATCATAAAAAGTTTCAAAATAAGCTAGTCCTACTCCTATAATAAAAGTAAGAAAAACTGTAGGAATTAGTATAAAAGCTGTATTTATAACATACTCTTTTAATAGATATTCAAAGATATGATTTGTTAAATCACTATTAGGTTTAAAACTATTTATGATTATATATATTATAGGGCTAATAATTAGCCCTATTAATATATGTGAAAGTATTTTCCAAACGTTTATCTTTCTTATTTCCAATTTGCTTTATCCGCAACAATTTTAGCCTTTTCTAAATTTTGACCTATTTTATCAAAGTCAATCTTAGACGCTTTAAATTTTCCCCATGTTTCAACTACTGGACTTAAAACTGCTCTTGGGTTTACTGGATATTCATAATTTTCATGTGAATATACCATTTGTGCATATTGGTCTGTTAAAAATTCTATAAATTTAATAGCATTTTGTTGGTTTTTACTATATTTAGTAATACCTGCTCCAGAAAGGTTAATATGTGTTCCCCCAGTATTTTGGTTAGGGAAGAATATTTTTAATTTTGAAGCAACTTCTCTTTCAAGTGGATCTTTAGAATCTGTCATTCTACCCATGTAGTAACTATTCATTATAGCTACATCTCCTAAACCTGCAAGAACTGCTTTAGCTTGATCTCTATCATTCCCTTTTGGTTCTCTTGCAAAGTTTTCAGCAAGTTTTGTTGCCCATTCAGAAGCTGATTTTTCTCCATTTTTAGCTATCATAAATGCTATTAAATGTTTATTGTATGAACTTCCAGAACTTCTTGTTAAAATTCTTTTGTCCCATTTTTTATCTGCTAATGCTTCATAAGTTGAAAGTTCTTTTACATTAACTTTTTCAGGATTGTATACAAATATACGTGCTCTATATGTTAATCCTACCCAATTATTAGTTTTATCTCTAAAGCTAACAGGTACATTACTTAATACTTTTTTTGATTTAATTGGTTGTAATAAATTTTTTGTTTTTGCAGTATATAAATCTCCAACACCAACAGTTATGAATACATCTGCATCTGTCGATTTCCCTTCTAACTCTAATCTTTTAATTAAAGCTGAAACATCTGAGTTTTGTACTACATTTACTTTTATTCCAGTTTGTTTTTCAAATTCAAGATAAATTGATTTATCTGAATCATAATGTCTTGATGTATATACATTAACTACACCACTTGCAAACATTAAGTTTGTAACCATCATAGTAATTAATAATACTAATCTTTTCATTAATTTGACCTCCAAATATTTTGATTGCAAAAGAATTATATCATAATTTATATGCTCTGTAAATAAAAAGGAGGTTAATAATATCTGCTTAATTCCATTTTTCATTCATTATATTAAACTTATCAAAGATATAGAATAATAAGCTAATAACTATACCAATTATAGCTGCAAGATTCATACCTTGAAAAGTAATATCAAATACCCTTATTTGCAATCCTGATAAACCTGCTATAAATATAACTGAGGTTAATATTAAATTTTGTGGTTTATTAAAATTAACTTTTTCTTCTACTAATAATCTTAATCCTGATGAACCTATCATACCATATAACAAGAAAGTTACAGCACCTATTACATTACCTGGTATAGATTGTATTAATGCTGAAAATGGTCCAATAAATGCCATAAATATAGAAATTATTGCAGCTCCTTTAATAACTTGAACACTATATACTCCTGTTATTGCCATTACACCTATATTTTCACCATAAGTTGTAGTAGGTACTCCTCCTACTAATCCTGAAAGCATAGTTGAAAAATTATCAGCAAATAGGCTTTTATGTAATCCAGGTTCTTTAATTAAATCTTTTTCTATAATTCTACTTGTTACAACTTGATGAGATATGTGTTCTGAAATAATAACAAATATTACAGGTAACATTGTTAATATTGCCATGATATTAAATTTAGCAAACTGAAATTTAGGAAGAGTAAATAATGAAGTGTTTATTACAGTTGAAAAATCTACCATTTCCAAATATAAAGAAATAATATATCCAACAATAATAGCTATTAATATTGGTATAGTTGCAAAAAATTTTCTGAATAAAACAGAGCCTAATATTGCTACAGATAATGTAATACCAAATATTATTTTATCATTTAGTGTAGATGTATCTGTCATAATATTTGCTCCAATTTTTCCACCAGTTATAGTTATTCTAGCTAATTCAAATCCTATTAATGATACAACAGAACCCATCGCAGCTGGTGGAAGTATAATATTAATCCACGATGTTCCAAATTTATAAATTATACTAGAAAGTATGATTCCTAAAAATCCAATAAAAACAAATCCACCTAAGGCATATTTATAACCCATATTAGATATTACAATACCTGCTGGTGCTAAGAAAGCAAAACTTGACCCTAGATAAGCTGGTGCTTTCCCTTTAGTAAATAAAATAAAAAGCAATGTTCCAATACCATTCATCAGTAATACTATACCTGTATCAATTCCAAAAATGATAGGCACTAGCACTGAGGCACCGAACATTGCAAAAGTGTGTTGTAAACTTAGTGGCACTAATAATTTAGTTGGCACTTTTTCATCAACTTGAATAATTTTTCTAATTGACATAATATTCCTCCTTTTAATTACAGTCATACTTAGAATCCACTGTAATTTTTAGAATTTTATCAAAAATAGAATCTGTTGTCAATAATTAATTTATTTTGTATAATTATATTTTTCATATTTTAAAATATTTCCATCTTCATCAATTTCAAGTTTATATATTCCATAATCTCCATATGCACTAACATACCATTTTCCATACCCTCTTTTATATATTCTCATATCTCTATATGGAACTTTTTCAAAAAATTCTTCAAATATCTTCATGCTAGCAATATTTGAAATTTCTTTAATATGATGTTTTGACATAGGCGTAACACCTGAACATGAAACAAATAAAAATAATGTAAATGCAAAAAATATTTTTTTATTCATTTTAACCTCTCAATTCCTTTAACACTACTTCAAGTACATTCCCTATATTTCCAAAAATTTTAAATCCTGCAGCTAATATGTGTCCACCACCATTAAATTTAGCTGCTATATTATTTACATCTATGTTCTTTGATCTAAAACTACCTTTAATATTACCCTCTTTATCTTCTCTAACAAAAAGAGCAACATCTACATCTTCTATACTTAATAATAATTCTGATATTCCATCAGTATCTTCTTCTGATACAGACATTTCTTTCATTTCAGATTGAGAAATATAGAAAAAGGCAAACCTTACATCATCATAATAAGCATATTCAACTAATGCTTTTCCAAAAACCTTAACCTTTTCCCTAGTTTTTGAAAAAAGTATATTAGTAATTTCTCTATTATCTATACCAACTTCCATAAGTTTAGAAGAAACATAAAACGTATTTTCTGTTACATTAGAATGTCTAAAATTACCTGTATCATTTATTATCCCTAAATACATAAATCTAGCAATTCTTTCATCAAGTTCTATATTAAATACATCTAAGAACTCATATAACAGCTCACAAGTAGAAGAAATATCTTCTACATAATTAATATTAAGATATTTACTATTACTAATATGATGGTCAATATTTATAGTTTCTTTAGCCAATTTAAAGACTTCTTTATCTATTGCAGCCCTCTCTATATTTGCAGTATCAAGCATAATTATTAATTCTACATTTTCATCAACATTATCTTTTATATAGTTACTTTCATCAAATTTATGTATAAATCTAGGTAATTCATACTGTATTACTATATCAACTTTCTTATTCTTATTATATTTTTCTATCATAAACTTAAATGCAAATAAGGCACCAAAAGCATCTCCATCTGGATTTACATGTGCAGAAAGAATTATATTATCATATTTATCAATTTTTTCTTTTATTTCAAATAACGGATTCATTATTACCTCACTTTTTCTTTTTCAAAATATTCTTATAATCTTCTATACTAATAATATTCTTATTCTTTATTTTACTTTTTTCAATTATCTGTGTCACCTTATTGATTCTATCCCTAGGATTATTAAGCAGCGCTCCTACTCCTTTTATAGTATTAATATGATTAATAGCAATAGCAATAGCATCTGCTGCATCATCTGGTTTAGGTATTTCATCTAATTTAAGTATTACTTTTATCATTTCTTGTACTTGTTTTTTCTCTGCTCTACCATAACCTGTAATACCAGTTTTAACTTGTAATGGAGTATAGTTAAATATTTCTATACCTGAAATTTGTGCCTTAGCCACTATAACTCCTCTTGCCTGAGCAACTGTGATTATAGTTTTCTGATTTTTAAAAAAGAATAGCTCTTCTATAGCCATATGATCTGGTTTATACATATTAAATAAAGTCTCTAACTTAAAATATATATGTTCAAGCCTTTCAGGCATTGATAAATCCTTATCTGTATATATACAACCATAATCTATTAATTTAGTTTCTCCATTTTTAAAATCTACTATAGAATATCCAATAATAGCCGTCCCTGGATCTATTCCTATTATCCTCATATTACACCTCTTTCATTAGTAGTATATCATATTTATAATACATGTACAAACTTGAAGAAATATTATTGTATATGATATAATTTAATAAAAAATAAAGGTGATATATAATGGCTGGACATAGTAAATGGGCAAATATACAACATAGAAAAGGCAGACAAGATAAAATACGTGGAAAACTGTTTACAAGACTTGGGAAAGAGATTACTATAGCTTCAAAAATAGGTGGTGGTAATCCTGATTTTAATCCTAGACTTAGGCTTGCTATAGATAAAGCTAAAGCAGCAAACGTTTCAAAAGATGTAATAGAGAAGGCAATTAAAAAAGGTACTGGAGAACTTGAAGGTCTTGAATATATTGAAATTCGTTATGAAGGTTATGGTGCAGGAGCCTCTGCATTTATAGTCGATGTAGTTACAGATAACAAAAATAGAAGTGCTTCATCTGTAAGAATGAATTTTTCAAGAAATAATGGTAATTTAGGTTCAGATGGTTCTGTATCCTTTATGTTTGATAGACGTGGAATAATAACATTAAATAAGGAAAATGATTTTGAAAAACTACTTGAAATATCTATAATTTCAGGTGCTATTGATGTCATAGAAAAGGAAAATGAGATAATTGTTATTACTGAAGATAAAGATGTAGAAAATATTTCAAATATTCTTAAAGAAAATAACTTTAATATCTTAGAATCCGAGGTTGGAATGCATCCAAAAAACGAGATAAATATTTCAGATAGCGAAATCGCAAGAAAAATTTTAGAACTTTATGAAGCTTTAGAAGATAATGAAGACGTACAAAATATTTATTCAAATTTCAACATACCAAATTATATATTAGACAAAATAAATTAGGAGGATACAATATGAAAAAAACTACGAAAGTTTCAATAATCGGTGCTGGGTTTGTTGGATCGGCTACAACTTTATCTATAGTTCTATCTGGTCTAGCTTCACACGTCGTTTTAGTTGATGTCAACAAAGAAAAAGCAAAAGGAGAGGTTTTAGACATCGCCCATGGTGCTGCATTTATTAAAACTTGTGATATTATTTCAGGAGATTACAAAGATACTCAAGATTCTGATATAGTTATAGTTACTGCTGGTGCAAATCAAAAACCTGGAGAAACAAGACTTGATTTAGTGCATAAGAATGTGGAAATATTTAAAACTATTATTCCACAAGTAGCTCGTTATTCACCTAATGCGGTATTAGTAATTGCGTCTAACCCAGTTGATATTTTAACTTGGGTTGCATATAAATTATCAGGCTTCCCTTCTCATAAAGTAATAGGTACTGGTACTGTACTTGATACTTCAAGATTAAGATATTATTTAGCAGAAGAATTTGATTTAGATGCAAGAAATATACATGCCTACATTATAGGAGAACATGGAGATTCAGAATTCCCAGTTTGGTCATCAGCTAATATAGGTCCATTAAACTTTGATGATTTTTGTGCAAGAGAAGCAAAAAATGCTGAGGAATTAAAAGAAAAAATTCATCATAAAGTTAGAGATGCAGCTTATGAAATAATTTCAAGAAAAGGATATACTAATTATGCTATAGGTATGGCAATAAGAAGAATAGTAGAAGCTATATTAAGAGATGAAAATTGTATATTAACAATTTCAACTTACAATCAAATAGAAGATGTTTATTACTCTGTTCCTAATGTAGTTGGTAGAAATGGGCAACATCTAAAAATATGTCCTGAATTTGAAGAAAGTGAAAAAGTAAAATTAGAAAATACAAAAAAAGTTCTTAAAGATGTTATTAAAACTATAAATTTGTAAAATGAACTAAAAAACCAGAGAAAGATTTTTTCTCTGGTTTTTCACTTAATTGTTTTCAAAAATTTCCAATATTTTCTTAATCTCAATTTTATTTTCATCTATATTTTTAATAATTTTCCGATCTTTAATAATTCCTATTGCTGGTATAGATTTTAAATTAAGTTTATCTAATATTTCTCTATCCTTATCTAAGTAATATTCAAAATTATATTTCTTCTCATTAATAAACTCTAAAGTTTCTTTTTCATAATCAAAAACTTCATTATCTGAATAAATAAATGGGTACATTATAACCGTAATTTTTATGTCTTTTAATCTACCTTGTATCTTATTTAAATCTTCTAATTCTTTTTGACAATGAGGACACCAACTAGCCGCATAAACTATTATATTATTCTCATTTTTAACTATACTTTCATAATTTTTATTATTAATAATTTTCGTATTATTTTCTTTAGCTAAAACACATGAAAATACAAGAAAGCTCATTAAAACCATTAATAACTTTTTCATATTAAACTCCCTTATTTATTATTTATTAATATATTTGTATACACTCTTATTTTTTCTTTATCTCCATTTTTATTAGCTAAATCTACTAATAATTCTAAAGCCTTAAGTTCATTTTGAGATAGTGCAATAATAGCATATTTTTTCTTAATATCTACATCATCACTTAACATTGAAATCTCATAGCTTGCAGCCCCAACTCCAAGTTTTGAGGCAATTTTTAAATAATCTATATAATAAGATTTATTATTTTCTACTCCTGATGTCATTTCTAAGTTTTTTACTATAGAGTAATAATTAAGGATAGAATTTAAGTTTCCTATTTCAAAACTCTTTTTATATATTTCTAATGCCTTATTTATCTCATCTGAATTTTCATAATATTCTCCTAATTTACTATATACTGGTCCATATTCTAATGATTCTAAATTATCATAAATCTCTTTTGCTTTCTTCCATTCATCATTATCATAAAGTAAATTAGCTTTCATAAATTGAATATCTTTATTATACTCAGTAATTTTATCAAGTATTTCTATAGCTTTCTTTCTTCTATTCTTTGTAGAAAGATTAGAATGTTCAACAAGCTTTATTGCTGATTTTGGATACTTATGCTTTGTATATAGCTCCCTATATATTTTTATTGCATTTTCAATTTCACCTTCTATTTCCAAAAAACTTGCTTTAGCAAATAAAGCATCTACATTTTCTTTTTCTATAAAAGGTTTAAGCACCTTATATGCCACTTCTACATCTTCTTTATCTAAAAAAAATTTACCTAAAATATATCTTTCTGAATCTTCTATTTTATTTTGATTAAATTTAACATACAATTCTTCCATACGTTTAAATTCCTCTAAATGAATTTTCATATCAATATATATTGGATATATTGTATAATTATTTTGTTTATATGCTTTCTGAAAATATTCATAAGCTTCACTATATCTCTTTAAAGAATACAAGTAAGTAGCTAAAAATGATGTAGCTCCCAGATTACCCTGATCTGATGCTTCTTTTAATTTATCTATAGCTCGATCAAGTTTATTAGATAATATTAATAAAGTAGCTTCTCTATATTCTGCATAACCACCTGATTTACCCACCTTATCTTTATAAAAAGAATTTAATATAACTTCATCACCTAAATAATTTATTACCTCATAAATATCTATGTCATTACTTATATAGGCTTTTTCAAAATTCTTTAAAGTTTCTTCATTTTCTTCCCTATATATACTTACTATTCCATCTTCAATATAATCAAAAGTTTTATTATCATACTTTAACTTCTTATACTGAAATATAAGTAATACCGTAAGTGCAAAAAGAATTATAATAAAAATATATTTTATTATTTTATTTTTCTTCATTTATACTCCTATTTTATACTTGTTGAAACCTTAACCAAAGGATTTATTTCAACCAATGAAACTCTCTTTTTTTCTGCTGTAGTTAATAACATTCCTTGAGAAAGTATTCCTTTAATTTCTACAGGTTCTAGATTTAAAACTGCCATTACTTTCTTGCCTACTAAACTTTGTTCATCTTTATAATATCTTGCAACAGCTGAAACTATCTGTCTAAGTTCAGCTCCAGTATCTACTATAAATCTTAATAATGAAACGTTAGAGGAAACTCTTTCCACCTTCTTAATCTCCACTACCCTCATATCTACTTTATTAAAATAGTCTATATTAATAGGGTTATTTATTATTAATTTTTCTTCAAACTCAGATTTAGAGACTTCTATTCTTGGGAATAAAACATCAGCCTTATTTAATTTATTATTTTCTGGATACATAGCCCATTTTTTAATATCATCAAGTAATAATTCTTTTTCATCTAAGGCAAGTTGATTTAATATTTTCTTAGAAGAATCAGGCATTATAGGTGAAATTAATACAGCTATTTTATATATACCATCAATTAGATTGTATAACACTGTTTTAAGTCTATCCATATCATTATTTTTATATAAAGTCCATGGTTCTGATTCATCTATATACTTGTTTAATCTTGATATAAATTTCCATATAGTTTTTAACATTTCAGAAAAATTATACTCTGCATAATATTCATCAACATTTTTTAATGTTTCATACCATAAATTTATTATTTCATTATCTAAATCATTTAACTCATTTATTCCATAAACTATTGAATCAAAATATTTATTTTGCATTCCTATTACTCTATTTAATAAATTACCTAAATCATTTGCAAGATCTGAATTTATTCTTTGAATAACTGCCATATTAGAATAATCTGCATCTTGTCCAAATGTTGCTTCCCTTAACAAGAAATATCTAAATTGATCTAAACCATATTTATTTACTTCATCTATAGGATCTACTACATTACCTAAAGATTTAGACATCTTCTCTCCATCTTTTGTCCACCACCCATGTACTGCAAGTACATTTGGTAATTTAATCCCAGCTGACATAAGCATAGCTGGCCATATTATTGCATGAAATCTTAGTATATCCTTACCTACCATATGAACTACTTCTGAATTATTCCAATATATATCAAAATTTTCACTGTTATATCCAGCTGCTGTTAAATATGAATTTAATGCATCAAACCAAACATAAACTACATGACCTTTTTCAAGTTCTAGCGGTATACCCCAATTAAATGTAGTTCTTGAAATAGATAAATCTTGTAATCCTTGCTTAATAAATGAAATTACTTCATTTTTTCTATTAGATGGTTTAATAAAATCTGGGTGTTCTTCATAAAACTTTAATAATTTATCCTCATATTTTGATAATTTAAAAAAGAATGATTTTTCTTTCATATCAATTACAGGTTTTCCCATATATAGGCCATCTACTAATTGTGATTCTGTAACAAAAGTTTCTTCACTTACTGAATATTTACCTATATATTCTCCACTATATATATCACCATTTTCATAAACTTTTCTAATTATATCTCCTACTGTAAATTTATGTTTTTCACTAGTAGTTCTTACAAATTCAGAATAATCTATATTAAGTATATCCCATAAATTAACAAAATCTTCTTTCATTTTATCTACCCATTGCTTAGGTGTTACATTATTTTTTTCAGCAGATTCTTGTATTTTTTGTCCATGCTCATCAATTCCAGTAACTAATCTAACATTTTTACCTTTTAGTTTATTATATCTTGCAACAACATCACAAATTATCGTTGTATATGCTGTACCTATATGAGGTTTAGCATTAGGATAATAAATTGGTGTTGTTATATATAAATTATTCATTATTCCTCCTTGTATATGTATTTAATGTGAATGTATTATATTTAAATTCTTCAATAAAAAATTCATCATAACCTATTTTAGGAAAATATCTATCAGCATTTGGAAAATCTTCATCAATTTTAGAAACATAGATCTTTTCTGCATATTTTAAGAATTGTTTATATATACTTTCTCCACCTATAACATATACTATTTCTTCACTATTTAAATACTTTTCCAATATCTCATTTATATCCCTTATTACAGTAATATTTTTATCTTTTTCTATACTAGTACTTATTACTATATTCTCTCTTAAATCTAATGGTCTACCTATAGATAAATATGTATTTTTACCCATAATTATTTTATGATTTATAGTAAGTCTTCTAAAGAACTTTAATTCTTCAGAATTATACCATAACATCTTATTATTTCCACCTATTTCATTATTTTTACCAATCGCAACAACTATATGTATCATTTAATTGTAGCTCCTTTAATTGTTAAATCTTTTCTAATTATTTCTACTTTTTCAGCTTCCATATTAAATTCAAAATTTTGCTGTCTTAATGCTTCATAAAGTATTATTACTGCTGAATTTGATAAATTAAGTGATCTACCAATCTTAAGCATAGGTATAGTAATATTTTGTTCTTTATACTTATTTAAAATTTCTTCTGGTAATCCACGAGATTCTGGTCCAAACATTATATAGTCATCTTCTTCAAATTTTACATCACTATATTTTTTATCAGTTTTTGTTGTGGCAAAATATATTTTACCCTTACCCTTATTTTCCAAAAACTCCTCAAAAGATTCCCATATTTTCAAATCAACATATTGCCAATAATCAAGACCCGTTCTTTTTATATGCTTATCATTAATTTCAAATCCAAGAGGTTTTATTAAATGTAATGTTGTGTTAGTTATAACACAACTTCTACCAATATTCCCTGTATTATATGGCATTTCTGGTTGATATAAAACAATATTCACTTTTATTCTCCTAATATATATATTTTATGACATCATTAAATACTACATATATCATAAGTATTAATAATAATATCATTCCTATAGTATGTATTTTTTCTTCTAATTTCTTATTTAATTTAATACCTACATATTCAAGTAAAACAAATATTATCCGTCCACCATCTAAGGCTGGTATAGGTAATAAGTTAAGTATACCTATATTTATAGATAAAAGGGCAAATAAAGGTATTAATACTAGATATCCTTGCAATTTAATTTGTTGTGCAAATACTAAAGGAAGTCCTACAGGACCAACCATTTCTTTTGCTTTAACTGCTCCTGTAAGTAACATTTTTAATCCTAAAAATGTTGTTGAAAATATTTTTGAAAACATAATAAATGCAGAACTTAAAGGTTGTCCTGTTATTAAAGCTAGTATAATAAAAGCTATTAATGCTGTAATAAAGTTCATAAATACACCTGCAAAAAGAACTATTATTTGTTCAAATTTAGGATGAGATATAAAGCCTTTACTATTGTATTCCTTTATTTCTTCATCAGTATAATCTTTAAATTCCTTATCATCTTTGCTAACTTCAACCATACCCTCTATTAATACATATCCACCTATAGGTATAGCTCTTAAACTATATTGTGTTCCATTTTTTTCTTTACTATAAACTAAAGGTCCCATACCTATAGAAAATTCAGATACAGGCATATTAAATTTCTTAGCAGTATAAAAATGTCCTAACTCATGCAAAAATATTATTAAACTTAAAATCATTAATGTAATTATTATAACAATAAACATCATTTATTTTTCTCCATTTCCATTTTAATTCTTTTACTAACCTGATTTATTAGTAAACTATTTTTTGTATACATCATATTATTACTATCCTTTAATATCATTTCACTATTATCCTTTATTAATACAAGATCATCTGTATTCTTATCTTCATTAATATGTACTAAAATTTTTTTTTCTTCTAATTCTTTAATTCTATCATTAAAAATTTCATCATAGATATTACCTTCTATGACTAAAATATTTTCTGTACTCTTTATTAATTCTATTATCTTATATGTCAAATTATCTATTCTATCAAATGAATATATCCCATCAGTATTATACTTAGTATACAAACTATCTAAATGCATTCTTAAACTATTAACTGTTTCTAAAGTTTCTTTTTCATATATATTAAGATATATCTTAGGATCTATAACACTATAGTTTTTAGAATCATCTATTGCTGGAAGCAATCTAATTATACCCTTTTCTTCCATATTTCTCATGCTATTATACACAGAACTTCTAGAAAAATCTATTTCTTTTGAAATCTGAGTAGGATTTTCTCCAGAATGTTCAATTAAGTACAAATAAATATTAGCTTCTATTTCTGTAAAACCTATTTTTTTCAATTGATTAAAAATTAAATTTCTATCCATTATTTTATACCCATTAATTCTTGATAAGTTGTTTTTATATATGAATCTGTCATACCTGAGATATAGTCTGTAACAAGCAATAATCTTAAATATAGCTTATAATTATATATCCTATTTTCATATTCTTGTTCAAGTCTTTCTTTTTTATTACCCTCAAGTTTTTCTTCTTCTATTTTGCTTTCAAGTTCAGCACGATTCCTATTTTCAAAATCATTTGCATATACATAGTAAATATATTTTTGATTATCACTTAATATAATTCTATATTTTTTATGTACAGAATTATCTTTTTCAAATTTAGTATCGTAATATATTATAGCATTAACAAATTTATCTAATAGAAACTGTATCATAATATTTGCAGTAAGTTCCATTTGGTTATTCTTTTTAGATTCAAATATATATTTTTTTGATGTATATTTAAGCATTTTAACTATTTTTGATGATCTACCCTCTGCAAGTAATTCTTTAGTAAAGCTTCCATTCATTATTTCGTTATAATTATTTACAAAGTTATTTACAACATCTTTAATAATTAATCCCTGTATAGAAATTATCCATCTACTTGCAGCATAATTATGTATGCTCTCATAACCTTTTTTTTTTGCTTCTTCCTTATACTTAATTAATCTATCATAGAATATATCTCCAGCTTCAAAACCATACTCTTTTAAAGAACTTTCTAGATTATAGTAATTTAAGTATTTTTTCTTTAATCCATCTTCAACATCTGCTGTAATATATGCTATATCATCTGCTGCTTCTAAAAGAAAAGTTAAAGGATGTCTATATATCTTATTTTCTTTTTCATCATATGTACCAGTTGATTTTACAACATCTAAAAATACATCTTCTTCTGCAAGGAAGTATCCCATTTTTTTATCCTTAACATTTCCACTTTCCCTATTTATATCCTGTGAAGATACAGGATATTTAATTAATGTATTAAGCAGAGCATAAGTTAAATTCATACCATTTTCATCAACTAAAAAATGTAATTTAGATACTACCCTTATAGCCTGTGCATTACCTTCAAAATTTTCAAAATCAGCTATCATTTGTGGAGTTAATAAATCTCTTAATTTTTTAACATCTCCATTAAAGTCTCTAACATCAGTTTTATCAATATAATTAGAAAACCACATTCTAATAGTATCTTCTCCAAAATGTCCAAAAGGTGGATTCCCTATATCATGTATTAAAGCTGCTGATGATAAAATAGTAGAAATAGCATTTAATTCTTCATATCCAAAATCAGGATCTATTTTCTCTTCTATTATCCTCTTACCTATAGATTGTGCTATAGATTTAGCAAAAGATGAAACTTCAAGTGAATGAGTTAATCTAGTTCTAACAAAATCATTCTCCTCTAAAGGAAAGGCTTGAGTTTTATCTTGAAGTCTTCTAAAAGAAGGTGAAGATATTACTCTATGATAATCTTTTTCAAAATCATTTCTTATATCACTAGCCTTTATTCTACTTCTTGCACGTCTAGTATTTATTGATAATAAATTTTTCCAATTCATATATCATCTCCTCTAATCTCTTATTATTCTTTTAACCCATTTTTTCTGATTATATCTAAGTATTGCTGGAAGTAAAACTAAAATATCTGAAC
This sequence comes from Streptobacillus notomytis, assembly GCA_001612575.1. GTDB lineage: Bacteria > Fusobacteriota > Fusobacteriia > Fusobacteriales > Leptotrichiaceae > Streptobacillus > Streptobacillus notomytis. Next base: position 10,679 of record LJRV01000358.1, on the reverse strand, counting down.
TTCCACCTAAAAAATATATAATATTAATAGGAAGAGATAAACTCTTACCAAGTAATGTAAGTGGAACAGAGAATATCCACATTCCAACTAAATCTAACATCATAGCATAATATATATCTCCACCTGCTCTTAATATACCAACAATAATAAGGAAGTTTAATCCCTTAAATGGTAATATTAAACTCTCACTAAACACTACAAGTCTTGTTGTGCTAATTAAACTAGACTCTGCCTTCATAAAGTTTAATACTAAAGGTGAAATTATATTAACCAAAATTCCAGATAATATGGCTAGAAGTAACATTAATTTAAAACATAATTTAGCAATCTTTTTAGCCTGCATTAAATTATTAGCCCCTAATTCATTGCCAATAAGAACTGATGAAGCATTAGATACTCCACTAAATACACTAATTAGCATGGAAGATATCGTTCCTGCTATAATAACGGCTGAAAACTCTACAGCTCCCATATTACTATATATTGATGCTCTATAAGTAATCCCCATTACCCATACAAACTCATGAATAAATGCAGGAAGTGATATTTTAATAATATCCTTAACTAAAGCAAACTCAAAAAAAATAGATTCCCTATAACTTGAAAGTATAGGAAATTTGTTTTTCTTTACTATGTATATCATATATATTAAAGAGAATAATCTAGCAATAACAGTTGCAATCGCAGCTCCTTTAACACCTAATCTAGGTATTAATATTAAATTCCCTAAAATATTAAATGTAAGTCCCACTATTGAAGCATAAAAAGAATATTTAGATTCACTAATTACTCTAAGCTGCATAGAAAAAACAAAACCTAATCCTGCAAGTGGGAATGTAAAACTCACATATTTAAAATATCTCATTGCCTGTTCTAAAACTAAAGGGTCTTTACTATAAAATTTTAGTAATATTTCTGGATTAGTTAGCCCTATTATAATAAAAGGGATAGATAAAACAAGTGAAGTAATAGTTAAAAATCCTGAAATTTTATTCATCTTAGAATAATTTTTACTCCCAAAATACTGTGATGATAATACTCCTGCACCACTAAATAAGCCAAACAATGAAATAATATATACAAAAAATATTTGATTGGAAATACCTAAACCTGAAACAGCGTTAGTCCCTAATCCTAAAACAGGATCTGTCTTCCCTACCATAAAATTATCTACAAAATTAATAAAATTATATACCAGATTCTCTAAAGTAACTGGCACACCAACTATGAGTATTTTTTTATAAATATTTATATCTTTAATCTTTAACATCCAAATCTCCTTTATTTTCAAATTCCATAAATATTATTAGATGATCTGAAATATATTTTCTAATTTGTTCATGATTATCTTTTGTATAATCATAAACTCCATACCTGCCTGTATATTCTCTTAAATTATTTCTGTTAAAGAAAGCATTATCATATGAATTTGCAAGTCCCTTAATTGACATAGTTGTTTTATTCTTATTTGGATTGACTACTTCTTTAACCTTATATGTATCTTTAAAATAATTAAACGCTTTAGAATTTGCAGGTAAATTAAAATCTCCTAACAAAATTACATCTTCTTCCTTAGCCTTATTCATAAAGTATTTGTATACCTTATGATATCTACTAGCTTCTATTTCTCTTTCCACCTTATTTTTACCAAATATAGAATGAACTGATACTAATACAAAATCAAAATTATTTGATTTTATTAAAACTCCATATGGTTCTCTTATGAAATCATCTGATTTACCATTTTGATAAGTACCTAAAGATTTTATGCTATCTACTTTTTTCCTTTTAAAAAGCACTCCATAATGTTCCTTATAATCCTTAGTTCCAACAGCCATATCAGAAATTATATATCCCCATTTTTCATTAGTAAGTTTTTCTACTTCATTTTTTAATTTATTTATACCTTTTTCATTCATCACTTCTTGTAGAGAAATAATATCAAATTTAGAAACTATTTTAGCAAGAGATTTCCAATCTTTTTTATTCTCACCTAATTTTAAAGCATTAAAACTAGCTATTAATATAGGTTCAGCCCAAATATTCATGGTTAAGAAAATTAAAACAAATAATTTTAAAATACCTCTCAAAATATCCCCTCTTTTCTTATAATTTACACCACTAATTATACATCATTTTATAACTTTATTCAAATAAAAAAGACTAGAATACATCTAGTCTCATTAGTTTGCTCTTTCCATATATTCACCAGTACGAGTATCTATTCTAATTTTATCTCCTATATTACAAAATAGAGGTACTTGTAACTGATATCCAGTTTCTATCGTTGCAGGTTTAGTTGCTCTACCTATGGTATCTCCTTTTAACCCAGGTTCTGTATAAGTAATTTCTCTAACTACTGTATTAGGTAATTCAACACCTACAGCTCTTTCTTCGTATAATAAGACCTGTATAACCATTTCATCTACTAAAAAGTCTGTTGCATCTCCTAAATCATCTTCTGTTAATGTCATTTGTTCAAATGTTTCTTGGTTCATGAAGTAATATTCTCCATCCATTTGATATAAATATTGCATTTGTGCTCTATCTAAAATAATGTCATTCATCATATCAGTTGATAAAACTGTTATTTCTTGAACTTTTCCACTAATTAAGTCTTTAATTTTAAATTTCATTTCAGCTGCTCTTGCCTTCTTACCAGAAGTTGATTGATGTCTATCTGCTTTTAAAATTAAATAAGGTGTGCTATCTTTAACATATACATTACCTTGTCTTAATTCCATTGCTGCCTTCATTATTTTCCTCCTTAAAATTTTCCCTTAATATTATACACTACTTTTCATCTTATGTAAATTATTTATCTAATAATAATTCTAAAATCTGTACAGCATTTGTTGCAGCACCTTTTCTGATATTATCTGCAACAACCCATAAATTTAATCCATTATCTACAGTTTCATCACGTCTTATTCTTCCAACAAAAACTTCATCTTTTCCTTCTGTAATTAACGGCATTGGATATACATTATTTTTAACATCATCTAATAATATAATTCCATTTGAATTAGATAATAATTCTTTTACTTTTTCTACTTCAAACTTAGAATTTAATTCTACATTAACAGAAACTGAATGTGAGTATCTAACAGGAACTCTTACACATGTTGCACTTACTTTTAAATCTGGTCTATTTAATATTTTTCTAGTTTCATTTATCATTTTCATTTCCTCTTTAGTATACCCATTTTCAAGAAAAGTATCTATATGAGGTATAAGGTTAAATGCTATTTGTGAAGGAAAATTAGTTGAACTTTCACCTTTTAAGTTATTTTCTAAATCATCTAATCCTTTTATTCCAGCACCTGATACAGATTGATATGTAGAATATATCACTCTTTTAAGACCAAAATTATCTTCTAACACTTTTAAAACAGGTATAACCTGTATAGTAGAACAATTAGGGTTAGCAATTATGCCCTTTATCATATTATCTGCAGCTGAAATATTGGCTTCAGGAACTATTAAAGGTACTTCATCATTCATACGCCAAGCACTTGAATTATCTATTACTTTTGCTCCTTTTGCTGCAAATTTAGGGGCAAATTCTAAAGAAGTTGAACCACCTGCAGAAAATAGTGCAAAATCTATATCTTCTTTAATATTTTCATCTTTAAGTTCAATAATTTCATACTGCTTTCCCTTAAAATCAATTTTTTTACCTGCACTTCTACTTGAAGCATATAAATACAGCTTATTAAAAGGTATATTTCTTTCTTCAATAACTTTTAGTATAGTTCTACCAACTAATCCAGTTGCACCAACTACTGCTATATTCTTCATTACCTAGCACTCCCTTTATATATCATTTCACTTAATCCATTCATAAATATTGTATTATCTTTTATTTCAATTTCTAAAGTTCCTCCTAAAAGATTAACCTTAACCTTGTTATTTGTCTTACCTAACATATTTGAAATAAATCCTACTGCACTTGCTCCAGTTCCACAGGCTAAAGTAAGACCAGCACCTCTTTCAAAAGTAATAGAATCTACTTCTTCTCTATTTTTAATATAAGCAAAATTTACATTAGTTCCCTTAGGAAAAACTTCCTTATTACTTTCTATATTTTTACCATATTTAATTACAAAATCTTCATTTAATTCTTCTTTATCAACAAATATTACAACGTGGTCTGTGCCAGTAAAAGTATATATATATTCAAAAGTTCTATCAATAGCTTTTATAGTTCTAACCTCAGTTGTATTAATAGCCTTACCCATATCTACTAAAACCCAGAAATCATCTTCTTTTGCCCTAGTTATTCTTGTTTTTTTAATACCTGCTAATGTATCTATTAAAATCTCTTCATACTTTGATATTAAATTATGATTGTATAAATAGTGTGTAAAACATCTAATTCCATTACCACACATAGGTGCTACAGAACCATCTGCGTTATAAAACTTCATATAAAAATTTTCATCTTTCTTTTTTAAAACGATTAAACCATCAGCACCAATAGATTTTTTTCTCTTACAATATTTAATTACATCCGCTGGACCTAAATCTTCTTTTGTTATTATAAAGTCATTACCAAGACCACTATATTTCTCAAATTCCATAATTACATCAATCCTTTTTTATTAAATAGATCTCTTAATGTATCCTTACACTCATCTGTTGCTGATAATAAAGGTTCTCTAACATTATCATTATCAAGTAAACCTAAGATATTCATAGCAGATTTAATTGTAGATGGATTTCCATCTATAAACATTGATTTATGTATATCATACATAAATTTATGTAATTTAAATCTTTCTTCACCCTCTAATTCAAACTGCATTGCAACTTGTTTTGGAAAAGCATTTGCAGTAACAGAAATTATTCCACATGATCCAATAGCCTGCATAGGAAGCATAAAATTATCTTCACCTGATATTACAGCAAAATTACTATCAACCCTATTTACTATTTCTATCATTTGATCCATATTTCCTGTAGCTTCTTTTATTCCAACTATATTTTCTACCTTAGATAATTGAACTATTGTTTCTACTTCCATATTAACACCTGTTCTTGATGGAACGTTATATAATATTACATCTATACCAATATCAGCTATTTTTTTATAATGATTAATTATAGCCCTTTGTGTAGGTTTATTATAATAAGGTGTTACAGAAAGCACTGCATCTACTCCTAAATCCTTACATAATTTAGTTAAATATATTGCTTTTTCAGTTGAATTTGAACCTGCTCCAGCAATTACCTGTATTTTACCCTTTGCTTCATCTAAAACTGTCTTTATAGCTAAAATATATTCTTCTTCACTCATAGTTGCAGCTTCTCCAGTAGTTCCACAAACAACTATACCTTTAGTCATATTATCTATATGAAATCTAACAAGTTCTCTAATTTTTTCAACATCTAATTTTAAATCTTTATCAAAAGGTGTTACTAATGCTACATAACTTTTTCTATATTTCATTTTAGACCTCTTTCTTTAAATATTCTATTCTTTCATCAATAAATTCATTTATTTTTCTTAGATCTAATGAATATTTTATGCTAGTTTTATTTATCTCATCCTTAATTTTGCTTAAATTCTTAGAATCTTTTTTAACGAAATAATAATTTGCTTGAAGTAAATCTATCATCATTAAATAATTAACCTTATAACCTTGAAGTTCTGGATAAAAAGAATTATTAATCTTTCTAATTTCTATTCTAGCTTTTCCAAAATCCTCTTCTTTAATTTCATCGAAATCATATAAATGTCTATAAAAAATTCTATTATACTTATTTAAAGGATAATCTCTAAATTTATCTTCCATATCCACTAAAACTTCTTCAACCTTTTCCTTTTCATTTGCTAAAAAATACATATACATAAATATTTCATCAGCTAAATAAGTAGGACTAGCACTCTTAGATATCCATGCATTATTATATGCATTACTATAATCTTCTCTTTTGATTTCAAATAATGATAGATAGTTATATACTAAAGGATTTACATTTTCTAACTTATAAATTTCACGTATTTTTTCATTTGAAACATGTAATCTTTTAATAATCAAATTAGGCAATGTTTCAGCAAAATCTGATACTATAACATCATCAATTTCATATTGCATACTATTAAGTAATTTAAAAAATTCTTTATCATAATAAAAATCTGTTTTTTCAAGTTCTGCATAAAGATAATTATGTTCAACCTCTTTAGATATTGGGTTATAATCTTTTTTGTCTATAGTTATTTTATCTGATATCGAAGAACAAGAACAGATTAAAAGAAAAATAAATATATACCTTTTCATATTACTCCTATAATTCAAATTTTTCTGCAAGTAATCTTGCTACATTTTCAGCTATATTTTCATCAACTACTATAGAAATAGTTATTTCTGATGTAGAAATTTGATGAAAGCTTATATTATTTTCAGATAAAACTTCAAAAATTTTAGAAATAGTATTTATTGAAGTTGCAAGTCCTATACCAACAAGAGATACTTTTACAACATTACTATTTATTAATATATTGTAATTAAGCTCTAAATCATCAAACATTTTTCTTAAAGATTGTTCATCTGTTCTAGGTGAAGTAAATGCAATACTTCCTTTTTCTGATATAACATCATTTTGGCTTATCATATCAATTATAACACCATATTCAGATGCTTTTTTAAATATAGGATAAAGATTTCTAGCATAAGTTGGTATACCATCTATTGTAACCATAACTATATTCTTATTAATAGAAATTCCTCTAATTTCCTTCTTTTCCATTATTTTCTCCTTAAATGTAATTATTGTTCCATTCTCTTGACCTAATGTTTTACCTACATATATACTAACTGCATACTTAAATCCTAGCTCTACTGCTCTTGGTTCCATTACACCAGCTCCAAGATATGCAAGTTCCATCATTTCTTCATATGATATGTATTCTATTTTTTTAGATTTTTCATAAATTCTTGGATCTATACTATAAATTCCATCAACATCTGTATATATTTTACATTCAGCATTAAGTGAACATGCAAGTGCTACAGCTGAAGTATCAGAACCACCTCTACCAAGCGTTGTTATATCACCATTTTCATTAATACCCTGAAAACCAGCAATAATTACTATCTTACCTTCATCTAAGTTTTTTAATATTATCTCATTATTTATACTTTCAATAGTATTTTTAGTATGAAGTCCTAATGTCTTTATTCCTGCTTGTTCTCCAGTTAAAGATATAGCTTTTTGTCCAAGTTCTATTAATGCCATAGAAAGCAAAGCTATAGTTTGTTGCTCCCCCGTAGACATAAGTCTATCAAGTTCTCTCTTATCTGGATTTTTAGAAATCTCATTAGCTAATTTTATCAAATTATCCGTAGTTTTACCCATAGCTGATACTACTACTACTAAATCTTTTCCTGTTTTTTTCACCTCTATTAAATGCTTAGCAATATTCATTATTTTTTCTGTTGTTGCAACAGAGCTTCCACCGTATTTATGTACTACAATTTTTCTATTCATAAATTCTCCTAGTATTGTGCTTTTATAAATATTCTAGCATATTTCATATTAAGTTGCATAGTAAAAATATTATAACTCTATCTTCCTTTTTAATATTTTCAAGTTATAATATATTATAGTAAATATTTAGGAGGTTCTTTATGAAAATTTATTTAGGTTTAGACAAAACCCCCATTTTAAATGGTGAATATAAGGTGTTAAAGCCCATTGATTATCTAACCGAAATTATAGGTATAGAAAATTATAAAAACGGGCTATTAGATGGTAAAAAATTAGTTTTTAATGAATTAGGTATGGTAATTGAATCTTTAAATTATGAAAATGGTGTATTAATATCTAAAAATGATATAGATGACCCTAATGAATACATTCAACTTACAATTGATGAAAATAAAAATTCAAAAAGAAATGGAAACTATATTTTTTATGCAAACAATGAAACCTCTATTTTCACTTTAAAAAATGGTATGTTTGAAAAAAACAAATGGATATTTAAAGATAATACTAACACTGAATCACCTAAATTATTATCAATAGAACATTTTGTAAATAATCATCATATAGGAGAACAAGTATTTTTCAATGAAGATGAAAAAATAATGTTAATTGAGTATTATAGGGAAGAAACTGGTACTTTACCAGAAAAATCAACTTGGTTTTACTATGATAATAATGGAAACCTTATATCAGAAAGAAATTTCAAGAAGAACAAAAAAGAGGGTAGACATATATACTATAACGAAAAGGGAGAGATATATAAGGATATATCGTATAGAGATGGAAAATTATTTGGACCTTCAATTTACTATAAAGACGATGGCACAAAACTTATAATAGATTATGAATTCGATTTTAAAGTAGGGGAAAGAATAGAATAAATATAATGGGAAATAATAATTTTCCCATTTTTCATTGAAAATATTTATTAAATAATATAGAATAGAACATAATGTATATATAGGAAGGTGTAAAATGAGAATAGTTGTAATAGGTGGAGGGGCAGCAGGAATGATGTTTTCTACACAATATAAAAAAATGAATCCAAATGATGAGATAATTTTATTTGAAAAAAGTCCATATGTTTCATGGGCTGGTTGTCCATCTCCATATTATATAGCAAATGAATTACCACTTAAAAAAGTTATAGGTTCTCCAGCTGATTCTTTCATAAACAAAGGAATAGATGTAAGAATAAACACTAAGGTAAGTGAAATAAACTTTGATGAAAAATATGTTGTAGTTAGTAATGAAAAAATCTCATATGATAAATTAGTATTAGCTATTGGTGCTAAATCTACTTTAGATATTAAAAAAGATAGATATTTCACTCTATCTCATGCAACTGATGCAATAGAGATTAAAAATTTTATAGAAAATAATAAACCTAAGAATGCTTTAATTTTAGGATTAGGATTTATAGGTCTAGAAATGGTTGAAGCATTACTATTAAACAATATTAAAGTAACTGTTGTAGAGAAGGCTAATGATGTGTTTAATATATTACCATTAGAATATAGGAACACATTAAAAGAAAGAATAAGAAATAAAAATGTTGAGCTAATCTTAGGTAATGGTGTTAAAGAATTTAATGAAGAAAATGTAATATTAGAAGATGATAAAAAAATAGATTTTGATATGTTAATCATATCTACAGGTATAACTACTAAAACTGAAATATTAGGAGATAAAATCAAATTATTAAATAATAAAATAGTAGTTGATGATAACTTTAAAACTAATATAGAAGATGTTTATGCCTTAGGGGATGCAATATTAAATAAAAACATCATAACTAATGAGTATACTTATGCTCCTTTTGGTGATGTGGCTAATAAGCATGGAATGATGCTTGCTAAATTACTTTCTGGTAAAAAATCAGAATTTATAGGGGTTAACAATACTTATGCAACTTCATTCTTTGATTTAAAAATTGCTGGTACAGGATTAACAGAAGAATCTGCAATAAGTAAAAGATATAATGTAGGTAAGGTAAGTATGGAAGTGTTAACTAAAAATTCTGGATTTAAAGATTCAATATCTGGAAGTGCTGAAATAATTTATGATAAGGATACTAATACTGTACTTGGAGCAACTATGATAGGAAATGAAGCTGTAGCTCAATTTATAGATCAAATTTCTATAGTTATCAGATTTAAAATAAAAATAGATGATTTAATTTCTATAGATTTTGCATACTCACCAACTAACGCAAGTGTATGGAACCCATTACTAGTACTTTATAGAAAAGTTATAAAATAATTGAAATGTTTGACTTTTTTAAGAAGAAGTTATAAAAAATGAATGGGTATTAACTAGAATTTTAAACTTATTTAACTTCAATAATTTTGCAACACCTATTACTAATAGAATAAGACCTAATATAGAAAAAAATGATATTAAAATTTTAAGAAAAGATGTTGAAAAAGCAATGTATAAGTTTCAACATGAGATTAAAACATACAAATATTAAAAAAGATAACATAATTTGAAGTATCTCATTATGAAAGCATTTTTCCACCATTGGAAGTTATTGAAGCTTACGAAAAATTTCAAGCTGGTTCAGTAGATAGAATATTAAACTTAATAGAAAATCAAGTTAACAGTAGAGTAAATAATGAAAAAAATTAGTAGAAATCTCAGGTTATACAGCCAAAGCTGAAATTATTTATAATTTGTTAGGATTGATTATAAGTTCTATTATTATTTTAATTATATGTTTATATTAGCATTTTATAATGGAAAATACGGAATATTAACAGTTAGTGTTATTATAGCATTAGTCAAAATTTTTAATACTAAAAGTAAGACAGATTAATTTCTGTCTTTTTTTGAGCTAATTACTTTAATTTTAAAAGAGCATTAGATCTCTAATACCCTATATAGAATTAGTTAAAATTCGTTTTTCTCCAGCATATCCTATCTATGCTTTAAATAGTGAGCCTTTATGATAACCTGAATCTGTTCCCAAAGCTTGTTCATCTTCGAAGTCTTGATTTCTTTTTGATCATTTAATATACTGAATCATTTGTTAAAACTATCTCTTTTTCTCCTAAATATCCTGCTAAAGCTATTATGTTTGCACTATTACTTAGCTTTAAGTTTTCTTTCTCTTTTTCATAACTTATTCCTAAACCTAATAAAGCTAAATGAATGTCAGTTTTATTACTGTCACTTATACAAATCTC
>LJRV01000357.1 GCA_001612575.1 Streptobacillus notomytis | reverse complement strand
TCCGTATTCTGCATCGTCATCTCTTGTTTTGATTGCATTCAAACCACACATTTAAATCGAAATCTAAATGTGTGTGAAGTCGAAAAGCGTTTCTTATGGTAATAGACCAATCGCCTCTAGGCCAGCCTGCTCTGCAAAGCCAAACATCAGGTTCATGTTTTGTACCGCCTGACCGGCTGCCCCTTTCACCAGATTGTCCTGTGCCACCAGCACCACCAGTTTCTTCGGTTGCGGCTTGTAC
>LJRV01000356.1 GCA_001612575.1 Streptobacillus notomytis | reverse complement strand
ATTCACCACAATCATGGTTTCTTTCGGCAGCTTTGACGCTTCACGTATTGCCCATGCGACAGCATGTGAGCTTTCAAGCGCAGGAACAATACCTTCAACTCGTGATAAGGTCATAAACGCATCTAAACATTCTTGGTCAGTTGCAGTGCTATATTCCACACGGCCTAAATCTTTTAAGAAACTATGTTGTGGCCCAACACCAGGATAGTCCAATCCTGAAGCGATAGAATGCACAGGTAAAGGTTCACCAGCCTCATTTTCAAGAACATAACATGCCATACCATGAATTTGGCTTGGTTTACCTAATGTTAGG
>LJRV01000355.1 GCA_001612575.1 Streptobacillus notomytis | reverse complement strand
AAAATACAGTTAAAAGTAGTTTAAAATTAAATATCAAAGAATTAGGTTATAAAAATTAACAGCCTTTATTAGAAAATATACGAAAAACTACCGGTAAAATAGCTTAAACAGTATTAAAATCAATATATTTAGATGCACAAAAAAATGAAATAATTAAATCAGATATTACAATTCTCTTAGTAACATCAAATATTGTGACAAGAAGAGTGCAAAGAGGTGTTTTTAAAGATGAGATGGTTAGTTCATTATAGATAAAATATAAGGAAACACTGGCGGCAAAATATGGAATAATA
>LJRV01000354.1 GCA_001612575.1 Streptobacillus notomytis | reverse complement strand
ACTCAAAATCGTCAAGAAGATGTTCCTGTTGCTTTAATTACAGCGGACTCGCACCCTGAATTACCGCAGCAATTAAAAGAACTGACTATTGTTTTACTCAAAAAACCGTTAAAACCTGCTTCATTAAGAGCATGGTTATCTGGGCTTAAAATTGCCAGCACGACAGACTAATCATTTATCGCTTCCCAACCTTTGATAAGTTTGGGGAGCGGTTCTTGGCAAAAATGTTTGACTGAATTTAAGCCAATAGGCAGAACTGCTCAAAAAGTCTACTTTTACCCGGTAAATCATTGACCAAAATTTCCAATGCCTTTTTTTCTATGGCAAAGCCCACCTTTTTTG
>LJRV01000353.1 GCA_001612575.1 Streptobacillus notomytis | reverse complement strand
GAACGGCAGTGATGCTGATCATCTGGTTTCAAAATGGCTGGGATGAACAGTATGTCGAGGCTGGCGGCCCCGGCTCACCGAATTATCATAAATCGAACGCCCTGAAAACCATGCGTAAGCAGCCGGTGCTGCAGGGGAAATTACTGGCTAAAGGCGGCTGGGATTATGAGCTGGTTGATGAGCTAAAGCCTGTAACGGGTGATATTGTTATCGATAAACCCCGTTATAGTGGTTTCTTTAATACTAGTCTGGACAGTTTGCTGCGTGCACGTGGTATCCGTAATTTATTATTCACCGGAATTGCGACTAATGTCTGCGTAGAGTCTACCTTAAGAGATGGCTTCTTCCTGGAGTACTTCGGTGTATTACTTGATGATGCCTGCTATCAGGCTGGTCCGCGTGAAGCGCATGAAGCC
>LJRV01000352.1 GCA_001612575.1 Streptobacillus notomytis | reverse complement strand
GAGTTCAGTTATCAACTTACAAAAGAGCAATGGGAAAAGTTGAGTTCGAAATTTGCGACCTCACAATCAAGAGCAGGTTCAGGCGGAAGAAGCTGCTTACCGTATGTGTTTAGTGAAGCCTGAAACTACATACTGCTGACGGTTTTTAAAGACGAGCTGGCTTTCAAGCATAGCGAACTAATACGCACTTTCAAACAGATGTAAGACTAAATTGTAGAAAACCAAGGATTGATTGGACAGAGCGAATTTTTACA
>LJRV01000351.1 GCA_001612575.1 Streptobacillus notomytis | reverse complement strand
TTTAAGTTAAATAGATTGAGTTAAAGTAGAAGAAAGTGTAACTGGTAATACAGGAGTAGAAATAACAAGTAATTCAACAATAAACAAGAGGATGAATGATAAACAAAAATTAATAGAAACTAAAAAATCAACAAAAGTTACATTTAGTTTATTAAACCCAGATCAAGGTGTATTTAAGGATAGATTAAAATTAGTAGACAATAAATGATATTTACAACAACATTATAATAAATCTATTATAGGGATAATAGCAAAT
>LJRV01000350.1 GCA_001612575.1 Streptobacillus notomytis | reverse complement strand
AGTAATGGCGCAAGCAAAGCACTCATTTCTACATCATTAATTGCACCCTGCGCTTGCCATGTGGCAATTTGCTGGCGAATCGCATCGATACGCATACCATTGCGACGCTTAAAAAACAAACGGTCGCGCGAAGGATCGTATACATCATCATTACGAGGGCAAAGGTTATGCGTTACCCAACCTTTAACCTCAGGTAAACGGTTTAAATAATCAATCGCTTTCTGGTAGCCACCAAGCTCTTTAAACGCGGGTGCATCGACACACGCTAAAATCGCATGATTTAACGCATGACTATAAGGT
>LJRV01000349.1 GCA_001612575.1 Streptobacillus notomytis | reverse complement strand
GACCAAGGCAAGATAAAATGAAATGGTTTTAGGATTACTAAGAGTAATCAGTAAACCGTCTCTATAGGTTGAGAAAGTTTTATTTATATCCAGGATAGCCTGTTCTTGAACAAGATTTTCATTGAACATCCAGAATTTATAGGCGATAAATAATAAGTAAAAGCATGAGATAATGACAATATAGGCTGAAAAATTGGAACTCAATTGAGTGAGATAAGAAATAAAAAAAATAGAAATAGAT
>LJRV01000348.1 GCA_001612575.1 Streptobacillus notomytis | reverse complement strand
GGGATAGCAAGTGATTTCGACAAAAGCTGTAAAGGCCACTCTGCAACTTGCCTACGTTAAGCTCATGATGGACGTTGTTGGTCGAGGCTTAGTCATGGCGAGTCAAGTAGATAGTGAAATACAAGAGGAAGTGTCTAAATTTCCTGTTCACTTTGTACTTTCAATGAATGTCTTCCCAAATGGACCAGCTTTTTTTGCACGAGTGACAGAAGATAAACAATTAGAACTGCTGAAAAGAGCGGAAAAAAAGCCTGATTTAACC
>LJRV01000347.1 GCA_001612575.1 Streptobacillus notomytis | reverse complement strand
AAAATGCTTCAAAAAAAGGTATGAAAGTAATAATTAATCCATCACCTGCTATGAAAATAGATGAAAAAATGTATAAATTAATTGATTATTTAATAGTTAATCAAACAGAAGCTGAAACTTTATCTAATATATATCCTGAAAACTTAGAAGACTGTAAGAAGATCTTTAAAATTTTAAGTGGGTATGGATTAAAAAATTTAGTTGTTACACTTGGGAGTAGAGGAAGTGTTTTAATTAATGAATCAGATAGTGTTTTTTCACAAGGAATTAATATTCATGCTTTGGATAGTACAGGAGCAGGAGATGCTTTTACAGGAATGTTTATTAGAAGTTTATCTATGGATATACCTATTGAAAAAAAACTATATTATTCAAATATTTCAGGCGCATTAACATGTTTAAAAAAAGGAGCTAGAATTGGCGTTAAAAATTTAAATGAAATTATAAATTTTAAGAAGGAGGACTAAAATGTCTAAAATACCTATAATTATTGATACAGATCCTGGAATTGATGATGCTGTTGCATTAGCTTTAGCATTACATTCAGATAAATTAGATGTGAAATTAATAAGTACAGTTGCAGGAAATGTTAGCATAGAAAAAGTTACAAAAAATGCACTGCAATTATTAGATTTCTATAATAAATCAGTTCCTGTTGCAAAGGGAGCGGAAAAACCTTTATTTAGAAATCCTATTGATGCTTCTGGAGTTCACGGAGATAGTGGTATGGGAGCATATACTTTTCCAGAAACTGATGGAAAAAATTTATTGAAAATAAATGCAGTAGAAGCTATGAAAGAAGTTTTGATGAAATCTGAAGAAAAAATAACTTTAGTTCCTATAGGACCTTTAACAAATATTGCTTTGTTGCTTCTTACTTATCCACAAGTTAAAAATAAAATTAAAGAAATTGTTCTTATGGGTGGAGCTATAGGTCGTGGTAATTCAGGAATTTATTCTGAATTTAACATAGATGTAGATCCAGAAGCAGCTAAAGTAGTATTTGAATCAGGTATTTCTATAACTATGGTTACATTAGATGTTGGATTAAAGGCCTTAGTTTATCCAGAAGATTCAGAAAAAATCAAAAATTTACATAAGATAGGAGATATGTTTTATACTTTATTTAAAACATATAGAGGTGGAAGTTTTAATACAGGATTAAAAATGTATGATAGTTGTGCTATAGCTTATTTATTAGAACCTAATATGTTTACATCTCAAAAATTATTTGTAGGAATAGAAACAAAAGGTGAATTTACATCTGGAGCAACTATTGTTGATCTTAGAAATAAATTGGGAAAAGAACCTAATGTCACTGTTACAGTTGACATCGATGCTGATATGTTTAAAAAATGGTTTATAAATGAAATTTATAATTGTAGATAAGGAGTTTAATTATGTTTGTAGTTATTATAGGATTTTTATCAGTTTTATTTGTTGGATATATGTTGTTAAAAAAGCATGATATCAAAATAACTTTGTTTGGGATAGGATTATTGCTATTATATATAGAACAAATATTAAAAGGAGAATACACTAATTTTTTATTAAAGCCTATTGATTTAATAATAAAACAATTTGGTATAACACTTAGTGGAGCAGGATTAGTAATATTTATTTTAGGTGGATATTCAGCATATATGAGTACAATTGGTGCAAATGATATGACAGTTAGATTATTAACTAAGCCTCTTAAAAAAGTTAAATCAGTTTATATACTAGTACCTATAGTTTTCCTATTAGGGAACTTGTTATCATTAGTTATTCCAAGTGCTTCAAATTTAGCAATTATTTTAATTGCTACATTATTCCCAGTTTTAAGAAAATCAGGAATGAGTAATTTAACAGCAGCAGCTGTTATAGCAACTACTGCAACAATTATGCCAACACCATTAGGTTCAGATAATGTAGCTGTAGCTGCTGAATTAGGAATATCTGTTGAAAGTTATGTTTTTGGTTCACATTCACTTATATCTATACCAACTCTATTTTTTATGTCTATTGTACATATGTTATGGCAAAAATATTGTGATAAAAAGCAATTATTAAATAATAACTTTGAAGAAAATGAAACTAAATTAAAAGAAGAAAAACCTTTTAATTTAGTATATTCATTATTACCTTTATTACCAATATTAATATTATTTATAAGTTTTGTTTTAGAAAGTATTACAAAAATAAAATTACCTTTAAGTGTTTTATCTGTAACGATTATTTCAGTAATAATTACTATATTAATAGAAATTATTAAAAATAGAAAAGTTAATAGCTCTTTAATGTCAGTAGAACAATTTTTCAAAGGTATGGGAAATTCTATGGGAATAGTTGTACTATTAGTAGCAGCATCTACTTACGTTAACGGGTTAAAAGGTATTGGGTTAATAAATATATTACAAGAAGTTATGACTAAAACTAGTGCTTCTGGTATTTTATTACCTATTATTTTAGTGATATTCTCAAGTTTAATAGTTTTATTAAGTGGAAGTGGAACAGCTTTATTCTTTGCTCTAGTACCACTTTTAGTACCTTTAGCAATGGCAGCAAAAATTTCACCTATTGCAATTTCTATACCATTAGGTCTATCGGGTAATTTATTACGTGCTGTTTCACCAGTTTCAGCTGTTATTATGATTGTTTCTGGTGCTGTTAAGGAAGAGCCTATTAATCTTGTTAAAAGAACTTCAGTTCCTATGATAGCTGGAGTAATATTTATGCTTATTTTATCACTTATACTATTTTAAATAAATGATATAAAATATTTTTAAGACGACAGTTTTATTATCTGTCGTTTTTTATTTTTTAATATTAATGTAAAAAACAATTTTAAAAAGTACTTGTTAATGTAAATAAAATGATATATAATAAGCTATCGACACTTGTGTCGGTAAGAAGGAGTGATAAATATGTGTCCTGCAAAAAGATTGAATGAAGCTGAAAGAAAAAAAGAAATTATGGAAGCAGCTATGAAAATAATTACAATAAAAGGATTAGAAAATACTACTATGGAAGATATTATTTCTGAAATTACCTTATCTAGGGGAGGACTGTATCATTATTACAAAAATGTTATAGAAATTTTTAAAGATATTATGCTTTTTGGAATTGAATATAGGAATGAGATAATAAAAAAACATTTAAATGAACGTAAGAATTTATCAAATAATCAGTTTATAGCAAAACAAATTGTTGATAAAATTATAGATGAAAATCCATATATGCCACTTTATGTTGAATTCTTAATTTCTAAAAAGAGAAGACCAGAATTAAATGATCTTATGGAATATCTTCAAGAAAAAACTAAAGAAAGATTAAAGATTATTTTTGATGATGATTCTAGATTATTTGAAACTAATATTTTTTTATTTGTTAATGATTTTATTAATGCATTAATAGTTGCATCTGATGTTTTAGAAGCAAGAGAAAATTTTAAGAAAAATAGACATTTATTAGAAAAAATGTTTATTAGTATATTAGAAAGGGAAGATTAGAATGGGAGTTTATAAGAAATTGTTTAGTTATATTCCAAATCATAAGGTAATAGCTTATTTTTCTTTAATATTATCGTGCATTTCTTCATTTTTAATGGTATATGGATATTATCATATATACAATTTTTTTAGTGAAATTATTGTAAATAATGATTTTGAAAATGCATATTATTATTCAATAAAAATTGTAATATATTTAACTTTGAGTGCTTTAATTTATATTTTTTCATTACTTATTTCTCATAAATTGGCTTACATTTTAGAAACAAATTTAAGAAAGAGAGGAATTGATGGATTAACAGATTCAAGTTTTAGATTTTTTGATTTATATTCGTCGGGATATATTAGAAAAACTATAGATAATAATGCTTCTAAAACTCATATGGTTGTTGCACATATGATTCCAGATAATGCTCAGGCCTTTTTAACTCCTCTTTTGATATTTATGCTATCATTTGTTATTAGTTTTCGTTTAGGAATAGTTATTATTACTTTATCAATTATAACTGCGTGTATATTAAAAAATATGATGGGGAATGGAGAATTTATGAAACTATATCAAAGTTCTCTTGATAGATTGAGTTCAGAAACAGTTGAATATATTAGAGGTATGCAGGTAGTTAAAATTTTTGGAATAAAACTGAAATCTTTTAAAGAACTTCATGAATCAATTATTAACTATTCAAAATATGCATATAATTATTCTATTTCTTGTAAAAAACCTTATGTTTTATATCAACTAATATTTTTAGGATTAATTGCTATTATTACTATTCCTTTTAGTTTTTTCTTGATAAATATAAGTGAGCCTAAGTTAATTGCAGTAGAATTTATCATGATGTTTTTACTAAGTGGTGCAATGATGATAGCATTTATGAAAATTATGTGGGTAAATATGTATATTTTTGATGCAAATTATGCTATTGATAATTTAGAAAATTTATATAATGAAATGTTAAAAGATAAATTAACATATGGTAAAAGAAATAATTTTGATAATTTTAATATTGAATTTGATAATGTTAGTTTTTCATATGGAGAAAAGAAAGTACTAGAAAATTTATCGTTTAGTTTAAAAGAAAATAGGATATATGCATTAGTAGGTCATTCTGGTTCAGGGAAATCTACAGTTGCTAAACTTATATCAGGATTTTATAAAGTAGATGGAGGAGCTATTAAAATTGGTGGATATCCACTTGAAGAATATACAAAAGAGGCCATTATAAATAATATTTCATTTGTATTTCAGGATAGCAAGCTATTTAAAAAATCTATATATGATAATATTTCTATAGCTAATGAAAATGCTAGCAGAGAAGATATTATGGAAGCAATTACTCTTGCTGGTTGTGATGAAATAATAAATAAATTTAAAGATAGAGAAAATACAATTATAGGAACAAAAGGTGTTTATCTTTCTTTTGGAGAAAAACAAAGAATAGCTATTGCAAGAGCTATTTTAAAAAAATCATCAATTATTATTATGGATGAAGCTAGTGCATCTATTGATGCTGATAATGAATATGAATTACAAAAAGCTTTTAAAAATTTAATGAAAAATAAGACTGTAATTATGATTGCTCATAGAATGAGTAGTATAAAAAATGTAGATGAGATACTTGTTTTAGAAAATGGTAAATTAATGGAAAGAGGAAATAGTGAGACTTTATTAAATAAAGAAGGCTTATATGCTAAATTATTTAATTTATATGAAATTGCAAATGAATGGAGGGTATCAAATGAAAAATTATTTTAGAAAACGTTATTCTCTATCTGAGCAAGGTGCAAAAAAATTAATAAAAGCAACAATTTTTTGTTTTTTAACATATTGTATTAATTTATTTCCAATGTATATTTTAATGACATTAATAAATCACTTAGTTTTATTAAATGTTATTAGTACATGGAAATATATATTTATATCGATATTAACTTTAATATTAATGTATATATTATTATCAAATGAATATATTAATTTATACAACACGACTTATAAAGAATCTGCAAATTTGAGAAAAGATATTGCTAAATCTTTATCAAATATTCCTATTGCTTATTTTTCAAAAAATAATTTATCTGATTTATCTCAAACTATTATGTCTGATGTGGCAGATATTGAACATGCTTTAAGTCATTCTATTCCTAAAGTTCTTGGATTATATTTATTTTTTCCACTTATGGGATTTATAATGTTAATAGGTAATTGGAAGTTAGGGTTAGCTGTTATTATACCAACACTTTTAAGTTTTATAATCTTACCCTTATCAAAGAAAAAAAGAATTTCAGCTAATAGTAATTATTTTAATGTATTAAGAGATAATTCAGAACTATTTCAAGAAACCATTGAATTACAGCAAGAAATAAGTAGCTTTAATCAATCTGATAAGGTGAAAGAAATTTTATATAAAAGAATGGAAGAGAGTGAAAAAATTCATTTTAAAGTTGAATTAGGATTAGTATTGATCTTGTCTATATCTACATTTTTTTCTTATATAAGTGTAGCTGTGATAATATTAGTTGGAATATATCTTTTTATTCATGGTGAAATAAGCTTTATATATTTAATAGGATATATACTTGCCTCTATAAAAATAAAAGAATTATTTGATATTTCTAAAGAAGGATTACTTGAAATGTTTCATATTGAACCTGCTGTTAGAAGAATTAAAGATCTTAAAAATGCAGTTATTCAAGAAGGGGAAGATACAATTTTCTATAATTATGATATAGAATTTAAAAATGTATCATTTTCTTATGATAATGAAGTGCAAGTATTAAAAAATATAAGTTTTACAGCTAAACAAGGAGAAGTTACATCTCTTGTTGGTACTTCGGGTTCAGGTAAAACTTCTATATTAAAACTTATATCTAGACTTTATGATTATGATAGTGGAAGCATTTTGATTGATAACAAAGATATAAAAAATGTATCAACAGAATCATTATTTAAAAATATTTCTATAGTTTTTCAAGAAGTTGTTCTTTTTAATACAAGTATTTTAGAAAATATACGTTTAGGTAATGAAATGGCAACTGATGAAGAAGTAAAAAATGCAGCAAAGCTCGCTAATTGTATGGATTTTATAGAAAAGCTTCCTGATGGATTTAACACTAAAATTGGTGAAAATGGATCAGAATTATCAGGTGGAGAAAGACAAAGGATTTCTATTGCTAGAGCATTTTTAAAAAATGCACCAATATTAATATTAGATGAAATATCATCAAGTCTTGATATAGATAATGAAAAGAAAATTCAAGATAGTTTGAATAAATTAATTAAAAATAAGACAGTTATAATTATTTCACATAGATTAAAATCAATTGAAAATGTAGATAAAATAGCAGTAATTAGTAATGGATATGTTGAAAAAACAGGAACACACGATGAGCTTTTAGTGAGTTCAAGTGTTTATAGAAATTTAATTCAAAAAACAAAATTAGCAGATGAATTTATTTACTAGGAGGATTAATATGAAAAATAATAAATTAAAAATTAAAGATTTAGTTACAATAGGTGTATTTTCAATTATTTATTTTATTTCTATGTTTATTATAGGGATGATGGGAATAGTTCCAATTTTATTTTTAGTTTTTCCAACTATTCTTGGAATTTTTACAGGAACTATAGTTATGTTATTTATGACAAAGGTACAAAAGCCTTGGGCATTGTTTATATTTGGTATTTTTTCACCATTTATTATGTTTTCTATGGGGCATACTTATGTAATTTTAGTTCATGCAATTATTGTGATGTTTATAGCTGAAATGATAAGAAGAGTAGGAAATTATAATTCATATAAATATAATATGTTTGCATTTGCTATTTTTAATACATGGATTTGTGGTTCACTTATGCAAATGCTTTTAGCAAGAGAAAAATATATAGAACTTTCTATGATGATGGGGAAAGAATACGTTGATATTTTAGAAAAATTAATTTCTTATCCTAATATGTTATTAGTTTATTTAGGTTCTATTATTGGTGGAATAATTGGAGCATATATTGGTAAAATATTACTTAAAAAACATTTTGAAAAAGCAGGTATTATTTAATGAATTTTATTAAAACAAATAAGTTAAATCCAAACCCAATAACGAAATTTTTAGTTGTTGGGTTTTTAGGGATTACAGTAATACATTCAATAAATAGTTATTTTGAAATAGCAATTATATTTGTTATTTCGTTTATGTATTTTATTAATGGATTAAAAAAAGAAGGAATAAAAAATATTATTGTTTTTTCCTTACTATTTTTTATTCCCAATTTTACTATTTTACAGAAATTACCATTTATATTAAAAATGATATTTTCTTTATTATTTGTACTTCGTATGTTTTATATCCCATATTCTGCTGGAAAATTTTTAATTAAAACATCAGATGTAGGTAGTATTATTTCTTCTATGGATTATTTAAGAATACCTAATATAATATCTATACCTGTTGCAGTAATGTTTAGATTTTTTCCATCATTTAAAGAAGAGAGAAATAATATAAAGATGGCTATGAGAATAAGAGGAATAAAAATTAAAAATCCAATCAAATATTTAGAATATGTAGTAGTTCCATTACTTATTATTTCGTCAAATATTGCAGATGATATAGCAAAATCTGCTGAAACAAGATGCATTGCAAATCCTGTTAAAAAAACAAGGTATATTACTGTAAGCATAAATTTAATTGACTTTATTTATGCAATTACAATAATAGGTTTAGTAATAGGAGGTTTATTATGATTAAATTAGAAAATTTATCTTTATCATATTCACAAGAAACTAAAGTATTGAATGATATTTCTATTAAAATAAATGAAGGTGAATGTGTCTTATTAACAGGAGAGAGTGGTAGTGGTAAATCATCTATTATAAATTCTATTAATGGTTTAGCCTTTCAATATGAAAATGCTCATATTAAAGGAAGTATAAAAGTAAATGGACAAGAAATAAAAAATATGGAGCTTTATGAAATTTCATTATTAATATCAAGTATTTTTCAAAATCCTAAAACACATTTTTTCAATATTAATACTACGTTAGAGTTATTATTTTATCTTGAAAATATAGGGCTTGATAGAGAAGAAATGGAAGCTCGTATGATAAATATGTTAAAAATTCTTCCAATAGAACATTTATTAGGTCGTGATATTTTTGAATTATCTGGTGGGGAAAAACAGATACTATGTATTGCATCTTGCTATATTTCAGGTTGTAAGATAATAGTTCTTGATGAACCTTCTTCTAATTTAGATAATAAATATATTGATATATTAAAAGAAATGCTTGAAATATTGAAAAGTAAAGGTATAACTCTTATTATTGCAGAGCATAGAATCTATTATTTAATGGATATTGTAGATAGAGTATTTATTGTTAAAAATGGAGAAATAAATAAAACATTTACAAAAAATGAATTCTTATCACTAACAAATGATGAATTGATAGAGTGGAGTATTAGATCAATTACCAGACCTATTTTAAATAAGTCAAAAAATAATAATGGTAAAGACCTAATAATTAAAAAACTTCTTTTTAAATTTAATGATAAAAGTATATTAAAAATGGGAAATATTTCATTTAGTTTAGGAAAAATTTATGGAATAGTAGGGGAAAATGGGGTAGGAAAGTCTACATTTTTACATGTTATAACAGGTCTTAAAGATAAAGAAAAAAGTGAGATATTATTTAAAAATATTCATATAAGTAAAAAAGATAGATTAAAAAATTCGTCATTTGTTATGCAAGATGTTAACAATCAACTTTTTACAGATTCTGTTGAAGAAGAAATGAAATTAGGTATTGAAAATTTAGATCAAAACACAATTAATCAAGTACTATCTGAACTCGGAATTATAGAACTAAAAGATAGACATCCTATGAGTTTATCTGGTGGTCAGAAACAAAGAGTTGCAATTGCTTCAGTTTTATGTAAAAATTCAAAATTTATCTTTTTTGATGAGCCTACAAGTGGAATGGATTACAATAATATGTTAAAAATTTCAAAATTAATTAAGAAAATGAAATCAGAAGATAATATAATATTTATTGTTTCACATGATGTAGAATTTTTAAATGAAACAACTGATGAAATAATTTGTATAGAAGAGTTTAAAACTTATAATAAATAAAAAGGAGAGATATGAACTGTATAAGTTCAATTATCTCTCTATTTTTTATTCTACAGTAACTGATTTTGCAAGATTTCTAGGTTTATCTACATCATATCCATTTTCTAAAGAAGTGTAGTAAGCTAAATATTGTAAGCTTATAGCTGCAAGAAGTGGTGTTAATAATGTTCCTGTTGAATTTATTTGTATAACATCATCTACAACTTCTGAAACTAGACTTTCTTTTTTGCAAACACCTATTACATAAGCACCTCTAGCTTTAACTTCCTTAATATTAGAAATAATTTTTTCATCCATATCTAAGTTTGTTGAAATTGAAACAATTAAAACTCCAGGTTCAATAAGAGAAATACTTCCATGTTTTAATTCTCCAGAAGGAATAGCTTCTGTATGAATGTAGTTAATTTCTTTCATTTTTAAACTACCTTCTCTAGCAATTTTTTCATCTATTCCTCTTCCTATATAGAATCCATTTTTCATGTCTTTTATTTTTATAGAAATGTTGTGAATCTTCTCTCTATTTTTAATTAATTCTAATGTATTTTCTTTAAGTAATGAAATATCAGAAATATATTGTAAATATTTATTTTTATCTAATTTATTTATTTTCTTTCCCATAAATAAAGATAGTAGATATAGTATTAAAACTTGTGAGCTATATGCTTTAGTAGAAGCAACTGATATTTCAGGTCCAGCAAGAGTATAGATAACATTTTCTGATTCTCTTGTTATTGTTGAACCTAAAACATTTGATATTGCTAATGTTTTAGCTCCTTTTTCTTTGGCATACTTCATAGACATTAAAGTATCTATAGTTTCTCCTGATTGACTTATAAATATAGCTAATGTTTTATCTGTTATTATAGGATTATTATATCTAAATTCAGATGCTATATCAGTGAATACATCTATACCTAACATTTCTTTTATAAAATATTGTCCTTGTAATCCTGCATAATATGCAGTTCCACAACCTATAATATATATTTTATCTATATTATTAAAGTCTATTGTTTGTAATTGTTCATTAAAGTTTATATTTTTTTCTTTATCCACATAAACATTTAAAATTTTATCTATTATTTCAGGTTGTTCCTCAATTTCTTTTATCATGAAATGCTCATAACCACATTTTGTTGCTTGCTCAAAAGACCAATCTATTTTTTTAATTTCTCTTTCAACTATATTTTCATCTTTATCATATATAATTACGTTATCTTTAGATAATATTACTATATCTTTATCTTCAAGATATATAACATTATTTGTATATTTTAAAATAGCAGAAACATCAGATGCTACAAAATTTTGATTTTCTCCTATACCAATTATTAATGGACTATGATTTCTACAACAAATCATTTTGTCTGGAAAATATTTATGAATTAATGCAAAAGCATATGTTCCTCTTATTTTTTTCAATACTTTTTTAAGAGTAGAGTATAGTTCACCATCAAATAATCTTGAAAATAATTGAACTACAACCTCTGAGTCTGTATCTGAGCTAAACTTTACACCATCATTTATTAGTTCTTTTTTTAATTCAGCATAATTTTCTATAATTCCATTATGAATAAGTGCTGCATCTCTTTTTTCGCTATAATGAGGATGAGCATTATTATCAGTTGGAATACCATGGGTTGCCCATCTAGTATGACCAATTCCTAAAGAAGAAAGTACATTGAAATTTTTCATATGATTTTTTAAATTATCAAGTTTTCCTTCTTTTTTTTCTATTTGAATACCATTTTCAGTTATAAAAGCAATACCTGTTGAATCATAACCTCTGTATTCGACTTTTTCAAGTCCTTCTAATAAGATATCTACTGCATTTGATTTGTTTCCAGTATATCCAATAATTCCACACATAAAAACCTCCTATGAATAATAAAATCGGAGATTGTTACTATTACTTATTTGTTACACAAATCGCTTTATGTTTTTGTCAGTAATGGTTGTAACCACCTTTGGAATATCCGCCGAAAGTTCGATAATTCCAATCCTCGTCAACTTATAAAAGTTCTGGCGCTTTTTAATATAAATCTCCCTGGATATGATTATATTATAATTTAGATTATTTATCAAGTATTATAAAAATAAAAAGGAATGCCTCATTAAATTTATGAAGCACACCTTTTATAATCTTGAATTTAATTTTTCTTGAGTGTAAAATAAATAAGTATTATTCTTAATTTCTTCTAATGTATATTCTTTTATTATTTTTCCATTTTCATATACTATATTTAAAATAGAGTTTGGATGGTAGTTATTTTCGTCTAAATATGAAATTTTTATAGTTTGTAATTCACCATTTTCTTTTTTTATTAAATCTAATCTACCTTTTTTACTTACTTTTCCTTTATCTGTTATAGGATCTTTATATACATCCACAAGCTTATTATTAATTTTTACGCAACTACATTTCATTGCAAATTTATGAGTATCTCTATTTATGCTTGATTGATTATTACCTTGAAGTAGAGAACCACCACAACCAAAAGAAATATTTTCAGCAGAGTAGCCATTTTCTTTTACAGACTTTAAAATGTCCCAAACATTATCTTCATATATTCCATCGCCTTGTAGTATTCTAATATTATTTAATACTTTATAACCTTTTGAATTAATTGTAACACCAAAATTTTCTTCAACAATTTTTAAAGTGAATAAAATATTTGTTATAGGATCACCACTATCAGGTCTTATTACTATAATACCATTTCTTTTTAATATTTCTTCTTTTAAATCTTTAGAAAATATATTTTCTACGGCATTGTAGTAATTGTAGCTATCGCTTACAATTGAAACTATTCCAGTAGGGAATTTATACAACATATTTCTATATGCTTCTGTTTCATTATTTCTTGTCCAAGATGTCATAGTACTGTGTTCAGAAGCTGGAACAGAATAACCAGCCATTTCACAACTATAATATTTTCTAGCAAAAACAAGAGATTTAAGTGTATCTGTACCTTTGAAATTAGTAAGGTGAGCTAACCCACCAATACCAGCACTTTCTTCACTAGAAACCCCTCTATATCCAAAATCATGTAATTTAAAATCAATTTCTTCATCATGATTATCAGATGTTAAATTTAAATAGTATGAAATTATTTGCCTAATCTTATATGAGTAAGTTGCAACAGTAATTGGATACCAAATTTTAAGAAGTAATGTTTCAAACCAACTTACTATCCAAGGGACCTTACTATCAGTAGATTCAACAGTAACTAAAACATTGTGATTTTTAATTATTGCTCCTTCAGGAACAGCTCTAATTCTTAGAGGTAATTTACCATCTAATTCCTTTACAATGTATTCCCAGCCTTCTTTATTAAAAGGTAATCCATGAAGTGTCATAATATCATTAGCTTCATTTACCATATCCATTGTAATATTTTTACTTAGATATTTTTTTAAATAATATTGCAATCCAAAGAATTTAGTATATCCATATAATCCACCACGACTTTCTATATAATCATGTATATATGTAGTGTTTTCAGGATATTGTAAAAAATGTGATGACTTATATGAATCAGTCATTAGTATAATATTTTCCATTATTTTCTCCTTTTAAATATTGTAAATATCAATATTTTCAGTAGATAATTCAGATAGTTTATTCATATATCTTTTTGAAGTATTTTCATCTGTTAATAGAATAAGTATATCTGAATCTTTTATTACAGTATCACCTTTTGGAATGAATTGAGAACTACCAGATCTTTCAATTCCAATAATTAATAAGTTTGGCGGCCATTCAATATCTCTAATCATTTTATTCGATAATTTAGAATCTGAGATAACAGGAATTTTTATTGTTACTATTTTTTCACTTTTTTCAATTAATTTATATTTATCATCATCTTCTTTAAACATATTTTCAAATAGTTCTTCATATACTGAATTATGTTTAAGTAATTCAGAAAAAGCGTATGTAATAGTAGCAGTTATAACTAAAGAAAATAGATTAGAAAAATTTCCAGTCATTTCAAGTATTAATATTATTCCTGTTATAGGAGTTCTTACAACTGCAGTGAAGTAAGATGTCATAGCAATTAATACAAATAAAGTTATGTATTCTTCTGAAAAATTAAATGTATTTACTAAAAATAAACCATAAATCTTACCAATTAATGCACCTATTACTAGCAATGGTAAAAATATTCCACCAGGAGATCCAGTAGAGTATGAAATCATGGTAAATAAGAATTTACCTACTAAAATAAGGCCAAGAAGCCTAAATGTTGAATGATAATCTAATAAATGTTCTATTATATGATGTCCACCACCACTAATATCGGGTAGAAAGTATATTACAAGTAAAGAAAATAGAGCAGTTATAGATATTTTAGTATATTTATTTAGTTTAATTTTTGAATATGTGTCCTTAAATTTAATAATAGAATAGTTAAATATAGATGCAAGTAAAACCATTATAAAACATAAAATTGAAATTAGAACTAAATGTAATAGTATTTCTTTTAATTCAAAATTTACAGGTGATATAAAGCTAAAAGATTCAAATGATAGTTTAGTACCTAATAATAATTTTGAAATTAAGTTTGCAAATAACGATGCAATTAAAACACATATTAATAATATTGGTGAAAAGAATCTATGCAATTCTTCTATTGCAAAAATAGATCCTGAAAGTGGAGCGTTAAAAGCTGCTGCTAAACCTGCACTAGCACCACAAGTTATTAAATATTTTCTTTCAACTTCAGTTCTTTTACTTACTTCATTTACACCTTGACCAACTAAAGAACCAAGATGTATTGATGGACCTTCTCTTCCAAGTGAAAATCCTATGAATATAGCTAATAGTCCAGAAAAAAACTTTGTAATTAATTCTGGTAACCAATTAAATTTTACTTTTTTTTGTATTAATCCCATAACCTGAGGAATACCACTTCCAGAAATAAGGGGGTATTTATTTAATGTATATTGAATAATTATTGCGACTAGTATAAATAGAATAATTATTAGAGGTAATGCAGAATTAATATTTTTTTCTATTAAATAATTTCTAAATGCTGTAATTTTACTAAGTAAAAGAGTATATGATGAGACAATAACTCCAGTAATTATTCCGGTTATTAAAGAATAAAATATTAATTTTAATCTTATTTTTCTAGAATGAAAATCAATAAATGATTTAATTGTTTCAAATATTCCGTCTTTTTTCATAAAATACCTCTCTAAAAAAAGTGGTGGAAGTGACGAGAATCGAACTCGTGTCCAAAATAAAAGCTAAGCATAATTTTCTACAAGTTTATTTCATTTATTTTTTTAACAAATAAATACTAAATGAACAAAATTTTATTTGCGAGATTATATAATTTCCTAATTAAACATAATCATATTAACTAGTAAGCCATTTAAAATGACGTTATTAATTGAATAATGGCACTTCAAATAATAACGTTAGCTGAACTAAGCAGCTAAAGCAAAATTGTTTTTTCCAATTATTTTTAATGGTGTTTAAAGAGTATACCATCTCTACTTGCTAATTATGTTCTTTTTATCCTGTCAAAACCAAAACACTCCCACATTAATGTAATTATATCACATTTTTGTTTTTTTTCAATTATTAAGTAAAATTAAATTGAATTACATCTATAGTATTAAATATCTTGATTATTTCTGCATTAGAAAAACCTAAAATTGATATTGAAGAATTTACATCTTCAATAAATTTAGTCTTATCTACATTTATGAAAAGAGAAGTATATTTTTTTATATATTTCTTTTTATCTAGTATTATTGATAGTATATAGGCGTCTATTTGATAGTTATATTTTTTTGTTTTTTCTGATAAATCATTAATTATTGTAAATGCTTCAGAATAATTTTTAATGATAATATTTAAAATAAATTCATTTTTTAATATATTTTCATTTTTCATATCAAAAAATTTATTAACTTCTTTATGCAAAAATTCCATTATATCTATTTTATTTAAATGATAATTAGAAAAAATTCTGTTATATAGTGCATTTAAATATATTTTATCATCTTTTTTAGGTTGAATTTTAGAAGCGTAGAAATCAGAAAGTTCAAATATTTTATTTTTAAAATATACATTTGAAATTTCTATGAAGAATAGATTTTCTTGATTTTTTGATTTAATAATTTTAAACATCTTATCTAGATCTTCTTTATACATTTCTGGTTTATAAGTATTTAAAATAAAGAAGAGTTGAACTATATATGTAAAATTATTGTTGATAATATTATTGAATGATAAAAATTTTAATAATTTAATTTTTTTATTGTATAAATTATTTTTCTCATATAAACGAATTAATTCTGTAACAATAAATATTTTAATTTCATCTTGTTCAACCTCAACACTTTTATCTATTAAATTTAATGAAACTTTTTCGATAGTTTGATCATAAATAATTAGTTCTAAAGTTGTAATAAATTCTTTCATTTCTTTTTTCATATATACACCTCCGTAAAAGTATACATAGAAGAATTGGTATTGTCAATACATAGAAAAAAAAGAAATATTATGATAAAATATTGGTAATTATAATAACAAGGAGAATTATGTTAGTAAAATATTTTTATATTTTAATTATATCTGCAATTCCTTTTATAGAATTAAGAGGAGCCATCCCTGTATCTCAAATATTGAAATTACCTTTATATTCATCTATAATTGTATCTATAATAGGTAATATTTTACCAATTCCTTTTGTATATTTTTTTGCAAAAAAAATATTAGAAATTGGGAAAGGATATAAATATATTGGTGAAATTTTTAAAAAGATTTTAGATAAAGGGCATAAAGCTGGAGAAAAAATAATTTCTAAGAGTGGAAATGGATTTTTTTTAGCATTATTTTTATTTGTTGCCATTCCTTTACCAGGTACAGGTGCATATAGTGGTATGTTGGCAGCTTCATTGCTTGATATAGATTTCAAAAAAAGTTTTTTTTCAATTTTTTTAGGGATAATTATTTCGGGTTTTATTGTGGCAATAATAACATATTTTTTTAAAGCTGCAATATAGTAAATACTCTATTAAATCATAGATTTAGTAGAGTATTTTTTTGATTAAAATAAAAGAATTTAAAATTAAGAAATCATTAATCCAACACTTGACATATTTATAAATCAAAGGTATATTGGTATTAAGAAAAGAGGTGAATATGAGGGGGATATTTAAAGGCAATGATAAAATATCAGTTAAAAGCAGTGATGAAAAAGAAATTTCAGAAGATTTTGAAATAAGAATAGACACTATAAATAGAATTTTGAATGAGTTTAATATTAGAAATAAAATTTTTGAAAAAGAATTTATAGAAGACTATAACAAGGTTTTTAGTTCAAATAATGAAATAAATATAAAATTTTTAATAACAAATACAAAAGAAAA
Source organism: Streptobacillus notomytis (assembly GCA_001612575.1). Taxonomy (GTDB): domain Bacteria; phylum Fusobacteriota; class Fusobacteriia; order Fusobacteriales; family Leptotrichiaceae; genus Streptobacillus; species Streptobacillus notomytis. Next base: position 33,175 of record LJRV01000347.1, on the reverse strand, counting down.
AAAATTTGAATCAATGATAAAAAAATATGAGTTAGAAGAAAATATAGAAATTCTTTCAACAGCGTATTTAAAATTAGATAAAAATGAGAGAGAAGAAATAGAAAAAAGATTTTTTATACTTAAATATTCAAAGGATGGATTGATAAATGAGCTTAAAGTTAAATTTGTTAAAGATACAAGATATAAAAAAGAAATTGAAATACTTAAAAATTATGCTTATTTAAATAATTTATATATAAATTATTTACCATTACATATTTTTGATAGCATGTATTTTATAAAAATAATTTCAATTTATGACAATATTGATTTATATGATTTGCATAATGATAGCAGTATAGATCTAGAATTTGATTTTCAAGAGTATAATGAAAAAATAAAAATTGGTTATGAAATTTTCTGGAATATAGAAAAAATAAATTATTTTGCAACTAAAAAAGTAAGACCAACTGAAAAAAATATATATTTTGAATATATATTTAATTTAGATAAGGATTCAAAATATTTGCTTGCAGATACTGAGAAAAATGTTTATGGCATTATTAATACTAATGATACATTAAAAATTTGGACTAATAGATCTGAATATAAATTATGGAGTTTAATTAAAATAAACAACATGGAAAGAGAGGTAGAGTTTTCAAATAATATTAATTATGGTTATTTCAAAATTTTCAATAAAGCTTGTATTGAAAATATTATTGTTTCAAATACATTTCTTAAAGAAAATATTGATGATTTTAATTTAAAAAATAATAATTTAGGAAAGGAGGAGATTTTTTTGGAGATAATTTTTAGTAATGAATGTTTTTCTAAAATTGATGTAATGAATTATTTAAAGCAAATTCTTACAAAATTGTTTCCTGAAAAAAATATTAATGTATGTCAAAATCAATACTAGAAAGAAAAATACCTTATTTTTATAATTATACATGGTTTGTTCTTTATGATTATATAAAAGAATATGGCCTATATGATGGTTATGTTAAACTTATTAAAACATTAAAAACAGATAGTAGTACATTTTTTTCTACAATGCAATTTGTATCAGCATATTTAAATGATTATGATAAATACGTTGCTAGTTTAAACCCAGATTTTTATGACTTTGTTGATATAAATGAATTAACAGAAAATGAAAAAAATGTAGTATTCATCTTAGCTGCATCTATGGATTTAAGAGTTAATAAACCTATATTTGAGCAAATTTATGATTATATAATTAACGATATGAATTTAGAAGGAGATTATAAAGAAATAATTGCTAAATATATATTGAAATTTAGAATAACTAAGAATTTAGAATATGTATTAAAAAACATGGTAAATGAAGTTTTTGATAAAAATATTTTTTATAAAAACATAGATAATAATAAATATGTAATATATGTTACAGATAAGTTTAATATGGAAAAACAAAGATTTATTTTAACTATAGAGAAGTATTTTTTAGAAGAAACTGAAAAGATTGAAATATATTGGGGAAAGCATTTTACAGTGCTTGATCATAATAAAGTTGGTAAGATAGATAAAAATACATTTTTTTAGGGAGGGGATATTATTTTTAATTTTAATGTTTTAATAGAAAATGAAAATGAAAAAATAGTTCTTGAAAAATCTGAAATATTTGATTTAAAATACAATTTTAAATCATATAACGATAGCCTTATTGTTGGAGATAAAGGGGTATCAATTTCTTTAGGAATAAAGTTTTTAAATGATCCAAATGATAGTAAAATTAGAGAAAAAAGTAAAAAAGTTTTGGAAAGTATTTTAGAATGGGTATCTCAAAAACATGATTATAGAAAGTTAATAATTAAAGAGATTTTAAATGAAGATGAAAAAATTAATTACATTTTTAATAATATTTATATTGATGAAATGATAAAAAAATATAATGTAGAAAACATAGGTGAATATACAATATTATTAAAGCAAAACTTATTAGAAAAAAATAAAATTGAGATAAAAAGGGAGAAATAATATGGAAACTTTAGCTTTAAAATTAGACAATTTAACATTAAAAAATATATTTATACATGATTTTAAATCGCTTAGTAAATATAATGAGCATGGAGAAGATATAATAATATTTTCTTGTGAGAGTAAATATGAAGAGGATTTATTAAATATACTTGAAAAAAAAGAGATCAAGTATAATATTATTGGATTTGAAACAAAGGAATTTAAAGGAATAGTTAAAGAAATATTGGTTGAAACTTTGGATGAATCAACTTTAATCGTAAGATTAAGTGGAGTAGATGAAAGTATTAAGCTTAAATTAAATAAGAATTTAGTTAGACTTTATCAAGATACAACATTACCAGTAAAGAAAGTTGTTGAAGATATATTGAAAGATTATGAGATTGATTATCATATATCTAAAAATTTAGATATGGAAATAGGAAGAGTGTATTATCAATATAATGAAGATGATTGGTCATTTTTAGTTAGAATTTTATCAGATTTTGATGAGAGAGTTTTAATTAATAAAGAAGGAATAATGCTAATTGGGGAAGAAAAATTATCGGAGGAAGAAGAGGTTGCGTAAAGTTAGTGTTATAAACAGAAACGGAAATAAATTGATAAGATTCAAAGATGATAAGATTCATTCATTGGGTAAAGTTTTTAAGTATAAAGACAGCTTATTTATAGTAAATGAATCCAAGGTAGAATTTAAAAATAATATATTTTTCTGTACAGTTGAGTGTTCAAAAATTGGAGAATACAAATTGAAAGCACTTAAAAATAAACATATAACAGGTAGTTCTTTAAAAGGAAAAGTAGTTAAATTATTTTCAAAGGATGAAAAAGCATATATGCATGTTGATTTTAGTGATTTTTTAAAAGAAAATTATGGAAATATTCAAACTTTTGGAAAAAATTATATAAATATACCATATAAAACCTTTTATTCACAATCAAATACAGGACTTTTTCCTACTCCAGAAATAAATGATATAGTAGATGTTGTATTTATTAATGAAGATGAAAATAATATGAAAGTATCATGGTGTTTAGAAAATGAAAATAGTTCAAGATTTAATGATGGAGAAAAAAGAAATTATTTAAATAAGGAAATAGACTTTAACTTTAATAAAGATAGATTCATTATTAATTTTAAAAATAAAATGGAATTATCAGCTACCAATTTTGTTTTAAATTCAAAAGATATGTTATTTTCATCTAAAGAAAAATTAGGCTTAGCTTCACAACTTGATATTTCAATTGAAGCAAATGATGATTTACAAATTTTTGGTAATGAGATTGACTTAAGAAGTAAATCTAAAAATTTAAGTATTATAAGTCAAGGCAATTTATTTTTAAAGGGAAAACAAATTCACAATGATTAGGATTAAAAGGGGGATTAATGAAATTAAAAAAATTTGAAGATGTAGATATTACTCAAGAAATTTCAAATTTTTTTGATAAATTTTCAGAGGTATTTTTGCTAAAAACATACAATGAGATTGATGATATTAATTTTGGAAGATATAAACAAAGTAAATTAAAAATTGAAGAAAAGTTTCCTAATACAGACTTTGACTACTTAGTTTATACACATGAAGGTCATATTATGCAAGACGAATTAATAATAATGACTTTCAAAGATTTAATGAAGGAATTAAGCGCTTTAATAGATGAATTTGAAAATCAAGAAATATATATTGATAAAGGTACAAAATATTTAAATAAATATAACGAGGTTGAATTTAAGGATATTAAATCTAAAAATATAAATTTAATGAATATAAATGATCATAGAGCTAAAAATATTAAAATTAGTTTAGCGGGAATATTATCTACAGCTCATGTTTTTGGTAGTGAGAGGTTGACTAATTTTTTAAAAAATAGAAAACATATATATATCGATGAACATAATGTTCCAATTACAGAATATTTAAAACAATTTGAATTAATAGATATTTCTAAACTTTTTAAGAAAAAAGAAGAAATAGAAGTAGTTATTCCTATAGAAAATGATAAGGATAATAAAATAATTAAAGAGTTATCTGAAAAAGATAAAAAAGATTTCTTTGGTCAAGATAGTAAATCTGATATAGCATCCATATTAGAAAAATTAAAGGATCCGGATATTATCAAATTAGTAGTTGAGCTTATAAAAAATTCTAAAAAATCTAATGAAATTACAAAATCTGGAAGAAATAATAATGGAATTAATAATGGTATCATTAAATCCAAAGAGAATATTTCTAAAAAGATTGTTAAAAGTAATGATAAGATAAATGATTTACTTAGAGAAAAGTATAATTCTAACAAGTATAAGAAAAATGCAAGTAAATATATAGAAGATACAACAAATAGAGAAATTTCTAAAGAAGATGAAGACTATATAAATGATATATTAAATAAGTATGAGGAAGAAACTAAAGATAAAAATGGTATTGGTGATACAATAAGACAAAAAGGATATGATAATTTTAGAAATATATCGAAAAAAAAAGAAAAATTATATACCGAAGATATGATATATTTAATACTTAAAAATAATAGGGAAAATGAATTAGACATATTAGAAAAAAGTTTGAGAGTGTATAGCTGTAGATATATTAAAGAAAGTTTTATGAGTAAAATTGGTTCTTTTTCTAAAAATGTATTTTTATCGAAAATAAGTGATTTGGTAAATATGAATTTAAAAAATGTTGGAATTAATTATGAAGTTGATTTATCTGAGTATAATTATTTAAATTATGGAAAAAAGGATATTGATGAAATTCCTTTAAAAGGTGATAAAAGAATATTAGATTATCTTAAATTAAATAATTTAGTTAAAGCTAGTTTTTCTGTTGATTCTAAAGGTGTAAGAATATACCCAAGGAGTAGAAGATTATTTGATAACATATTAATACAGTATATTAAAAATAGGATAAAATATAAAAAAAATAATTTTGATGGTATAGATTTAAAAGATTTAAATCTATCTAGAAATGTTCTTATTCTTTTAGATGAATTAACTTTTGGATTATCAGAAGAAGAATATGATTTGATTGATAAAATTGGGAATGATTTAAATATTACAAGTTTAATTATTTATTTGCTAAAAAATAAATTTAGGTATAGTAAAAAAATACTTGATAATATAAATTCTAATATTAGTAAAACATATGATGAATATATGAGAGATAATACTAAAGAAATAGATAAAAGTAATATTAAAAGACTTTTTCCTACAAAAATTAGTTTAGAAAAACATTGTGAACTAAAAGCTATAAGGAGAATTTATTTTTTCTATAAATCATTTTATTCTGAAGAGGATAACAAGGTTTTAAATTCTGAAACAATTGCTACAACAAATGTAATTGTTAAATGTAGTCAATGTCCAACACCAAGTAAATTTATTATGGGATCTGCAAATACCTTTGTTAAAGGTGATATGGTATTAACTGATAGTGATAAACTAATAAGTCCATTTGCAACTTGTTCTGCCACAAAGGTTTGCAGTATTAATATTTTAGGGAGTAATTGGTCTCCAGTTTCAAATTTAAAATATGGTTCTAATAATGCATTATTATTAAGTTCTAAAATAAATTGTAGTTTTGGTGGAATTATTAGCTTTGAATCAACTACTATGAAAAATACTTCAAAATCTAAAATAGAAACTTTTGAGAATAAAGAAAAAATTAATATTAATATAAATACTCCTTTTAAAACAAGAGAAGAACTTAGTGATTTTTTAGATATAAGAGTTATTTCTTTTAAATCTATATATGATTTATATGATTTGAAAGAAAATCAGGTTAAATTCGTTAAAAATTTATATACATATATTAATGGAATCAAAAAAATATTATCGGCATACTTAACGCCTAAATATGTAGATAAAGAAATTGAATATGATTTAGCTATTTATTATAACGAAAAAATTATTGATGTATCAGATATTACAGAGGTTTTAAAAGAATATTTTAGTTCATTTATTAATAAGGGTGTAAATAGTAGGGGTTATAAAATTTTTAAAAAGTATGGAAAAAATATAAATGGACATAAATTTTTAGAAGAATATTTAAAAACAAAAAATAGTATTGAAGCAAAATATGATTATGAAATAAATAAAAGTAAAAATGAACCTGTTTGGATAAAATATTTATTAAAAGAATATAATAGGTATAAATTTAGAAAAAGAAATGTAAGATTAAATGAAGAATTTAAAAGAAAAGCAGTGCTATATCATAAAATAGGTGGAGGAATAGAGGCAAATAGTCAAACTCCCTGGTGTGCTTCTTTTGTAAATTGGATCTTAGATATTTCTGGTATAGGAAGCTTTAAAACATCATCATCACAGCAGATGATGAATAAATTAAAAAAAATTGATAAACCTTTATATGGAGCTATATTAATTTTTACAAAATATAATCAAGATAATAGTCCTACAGAACATGGTCATATTACATTTTTAATGGATATTACAAGTGATAAAAAACAATATATTTGTTTAGGCAAGAAAGAGAGATAAAATATAGTAAATATTATATGAATAAAAAAATGGGAGTTAAAGGAGGATATTTTAAACTTAACGGTATATTTTGGCCACATAATTATTCATATGATGGAATTGAGGAGATAAAATAGGGGGGGGGAAAATGAAAAAAATATTACTATTTTTTATTGCATCAACATTAGCATTAGCAGGTAGTACTTTAGGGCATATTAAGAGTGAGGAAACAAAAAAAATAAAAAAAGAATTAGAAGATTTGGAAATTGAAATAAATTATACAGAAAATTTAAAATATGATGGATTAGATGATAACGCAAAGAAAGAAATAGAAGAATACACTATAAATATGTCGCAAAAAATAGATATTTTAAAAGATAAAATAAAGACTAGGTATAAATTAGGTAATTTTACAACAGCTGGAGAAAGTTTTTTAGAAAGTCTTGAAGATAATGAAGAAAAATTTAGTTTTGGAATTATTAATAAATCTATATTAAATAAAAATTTACATAAAAATAATACAGATGTATTTTTCATTAAAAAGATAAATAATGATGGAAATATATTTGGAGTTGGACTATATGGAGGATATAGTAATAGTAAGTATAAAAAATATACAGATAAATCTTTACATGGTTTAGATATTGGTATTGTTTTAGAAGGAGAACTTCCAGAATATGGAGTAAAAATCGTATCTATGAATGAGTTTAATAAGGATTTTAAGATAAATAATGAAAATTATTTATCTAACTCAATTATAGGTGGATTAGCTATTATTTATAAAAAGAAATTTGGTTCTTTATTTTATGTAGAACCTAATTTATTTATGCTATATGGAAGCAATATAAATACTAATTTGAAATTTAGTGATACAAATGTGTATATAAAAAATAATTTTATGTATAATGTTGGGACTAATTTAAAGTTAGGTTTAGAAAATGAGATTGAACGTAATATTTATAATTTTTATGTTGAAACTTCTTTTGATAAGAAAATAAGCAAAAATAATGATTTGATTTTTGGATTTAAAGATAAAGAAAGGAATTCTATTGCACCTTTAGAAAATGATATTAATATTGATCTAGGATTAGGATTTGATATTTTATTAAATAAAGAGCATAGATTTCATATAGAAGGAGGCATTGGTTTAATACCAGATGAAAAGGTTTATAAAATAGGTGTGTCCTATGAATTATTGAAATAATTATATTAATACTGACTTTTGTCAGTATTTTTTTAAATATCTTGACATTAACATAAATATGGTGTACTATATAAATACAACAATAGTAAATATTGATTATATATACAAAAACAATAAAAAATGCTATAATGTTTGTGAAAAAAAGAGAAAGGTAATATAAATGAAAATAAAAAATATAGCAATTATAGCACATGTAGATCACGGAAAAACAACATTGGTTGATGCTCTGTTAAAACAGTCAGGAACTTTTTCACAACATGAAAAAATACAAGAAAGAGTAATGGATAGTAATGATATAGAAAAAGAAAGAGGAATTACAATATTTTCTAAAAATGCTTCTATTAAATATAATGATTATAAAATTAATATAGTTGATACACCTGGACACTCTGATTTTGGTGGAGAGGTACAAAGAATCTTAAAAATGGTAGATTCAGTTTTACTTTTAGTAGATGCTTTTGAAGGTGTTATGCCTCAAACTAAATATGTTTTAAAACAAGCACTAGAACATGGATTAAATCCCATAGTAGTAATAAATAAAATAGATAGACCAAATTCTGATCCAGAAAATGTTGTAAATATGGTTTTTGATCTATTTGTTGAGCTTGGTGCAAATGATGAACAACTTGATTTTTCAGTTGTTTATACATCAGCTAAATCAGGAATTGCAAAATTAAATTTAAATGAAGAAACAGATAATATGAAAGTATTATTTGATTTAATTATTGATAAAGTTCCACAACCAGATGGAGATTTAAATGAAACATTACAAATGCTTGTTACTAATATAGAATATGATGAATATGTGGGTAAACTTGCAACTGGAAGAGTATATAATGGTAAAATTTCAAGAAATCAAGAAATAGTATTAATAAAAAGAGATGGAACTCAAGTTAAATCTAAGATAAGTAGAATTTATGGATATGAAGGTTTAAAAAGAGTAGAATTAGAAAGTGCTGGTGCAGGAGAAATAATAACTGTAGCTGGTATTGAAGGAGTAGATATAGGAGAAACTATTTCAGATAAGGATAATGTAAGAGCCTTACCATTAATAGATATAGATGAACCTACATTATCAATGAATTTTATAGTTAATGATTCTCCTTTTGCTGGAAGAGATGGGAAATTTATTACATCAAGGAATGTACTAGAAAGACTAACAAAAGAAGTAAATCATAATGTAAGTATGAAATTAGAACAGACTAATTCTCCGGATGTATTTTTAGTTAAAGGACGTGGAGAACTTCAACTTTCTATTTTATTAGAAAATATGAGAAGAGAAGGGTATGAAATTCAAGTATCTAAACCAAAAGTAATATTTAAAGATATTGATGGAGTATTATTTGAACCTATTGAGTATACAACTATAGATGTAGCTGATGAATTTGTTGGAGCAGTTATAGAAAAAATAGGAGTTAGAAAAGGTGAAATGGTTAATCTTGTACAAGGTGGAGATGGTTATACAAGACTTGAGTTTAAAGTTCCAGCTAGATGTTTAATAGGATTTAGAAATGAATTTTTAACAGATACAAGAGGAACAGGTATACTTAATCACACTTTCTATGATTATGAAAAATATAAAGGGGATGTACCAAATTTTAGAAAAGGTGCATTAATCTCTATGGAAAATGGTACAACATTTGCATATGCTTTAAATAATTTACAACCAAGAGGTATATTATTTGTTGAACCTGGAGTAGAAGTGTATGAAGGTATGATAGTAGGAGAACATACAAGAGATAATGATTTAGTAGTAAATGCATGTAAAGGTAAAAAATTAACTAATATGAGAGCTGCAGGTTCAGATGATAATGTTAAATTAGCTCCTGCAAGAGTATTTACTTTAGAAATGGCTCTTGAATATATTAATGATGATGAATTAGTTGAAATTACCCCAAATCATATAAGGCTTAGAAAGAAATTATTAACTGAAAACGAGAGAAAGAAGGCTAGAAATAGCATTGAAAGGTGATAAAATGAAATCATTTTTATTAATAAATATATTTTTAACTCCTGTTTTAATGATACTTTTAGGATATTTGTGGACAAGGAGATTTCCTGCAAATGTAAATAAGTTATACGGCTATAGGACCAAATGGTCTATGTTATCGCAAGAAGCATGGACTTTTTCAAATAAGATGTTTTCAAAATTATTTTTTATTTTTGGAATAATCTCATTGATATTTACTGTTATATGCGATAAAAATAATTTTTCATTTTTAATATTTATTCAGATGATAGTACTATTTTTACCGATTGTTTTAACAGAAATAATTTTAAGAATATTTTTTGATGATAAAGGTAAAAAGAAATAAAAGGAGAGATTGTATGAAGAAAATGACAATGTTACTTATTATTTATTCGAGTATTGGTATTGCAAATAATGTTGAAAATTTAGTAAAAAAAATAGATTCAACTTATATCTCAAAAGAAAAGAAATTAGAGAAAGAAAAACTTAAAAATAATTTGTTTGATTTTAACAAATTAAATGTGAGTTCATCAATAAATTATACGAAAAATAATAACAATGATTTAATAATAAATAACAATATTAGCCTTGGGTTTATTAACTATAACCTATCTTACAAATTATTAAGTAATCAAGAAATTAGTAGTCATAGTATTAATGCAACTAAAACTATTAATGAATATTTTTATGATAGAATAGGTGAAAATAACACAAAGTACAATATAGCAAAATACAAGTTAAACGAAGAAAAAGAAAAAGAATTATTTGATAAAATTGATTTATTAAAAAAATATGCTTTACAAAAAAAGATAGTAGAATTAAATTATAAAGAAAAAGAAAGAATTGAACAAGATAAAAATAAAATTGAAAAAAGCTATAAACTTGGAATAATTTCTAAATATGATTATGAAGTAGCTAAAAGTAATTTAGAGCTTTCTGAACTAAAATTTAATATAGACAGTAATATATTAGAGGAAATTAAAATATCTATGTTAGATCAAAAAATTGAACTAAAAGATTTGGAATTTAAATATGATTTAGAAAAAGTAAGTGATGATATAATTAAACAATATATTAAAAATAAATATATAGAAATAGAAAAATTACAAATAGCTAAACAAGAATATGATTACACTAAAGACTTTGTTATGAATAGAATACCTTTAATAACACCAACTGTAGGGTATGATATAAAGGCCAAAGTTTTTAATGCGGGTGTAACTGTCTCTAAAAACTTTGAAATTGTAACAAATGAATATGAAGATTCTAGAGAATTAAAAGAAAAAATTCAAAAAAGAAAAGATAATTTAAATATACTTGAACATAAAAAATATATAGAAGAAAAAAATTCGTATAATAATATATTGTTTAAATATATTAGCAATGAAATTAAAGTTAAAAATTTAGAAAAAGAAAAAGAAATTATTGAAAGAAAATTTGAACTTGGGTCTGAAAAATATATTAAACTTTTAGAAAAAAGAAATGAATTACTAAAAGCGAAAATTGATTTAGAAGAAGCAAAAATTGATTTAAATATACAAAATTTTAAATTTAAAAGAGGTGTTAAATAATGAAAAAAATTAGTAGAACTAAGAAAATCATATTTGGAATAGCATTATTAACTTTAGTTGCTTTTGGTTTGAAGATATATTCAAGATCATCAGTAGATTCAAATAGTAGTGTTGCTCAAGTATATGAAGTTAAAAAACAAGATATAGATTTAAATTATGAAGTTACAGGTGAAGTTAATAGTGAAAAAGAAGTGCTAATATTCTCAAATATTCAAGGAAAAGTTAAAAAAGTTAATTTTAGAAAAGGGGATGTAGTAAAAAAAGGGGATGTATTAGTTGAATTAGATTCATCAAATTTACAAGAAATTAATTCTAATATTAATAAATTGAAAATAAATTTAGCTGCAAAACAAAAAGAATATAATGATGCACTTGAACTATATAAAATAGGAGGAATATCTAAAAATGAAGTTGATAGATTAAGTGATTCAGTAAATATAGCACAGATAGATTTAGATAATGCAGAAAAAAATAGTAGTGATTTTTCAAATAAAGTTGTATCAACTGTTTCAGGAGTAATTACTGAATCTTATGTAGACGAAAATTTAAAAATAGATTTAAGTAAATATTTATTTAAAATAGTAGATGTAGAAAATTTAAGAATACATGCAGAAGTGCCAAATTCTAAATTAAAGAGTATTAAAGAAGGTGCTAAAGTTAATATAACATCAGAATCTTTAGAAGATAGTAAAATTATAAAATCTTCAATAACTGAAATTTCAAAAATTTCAAAGAGAAGTAAACAATTTAATGATGCAGTTACAGATGTTGTAGCTAAAGTTGATTCAAAATCTAATTTAAAACCTGGGGATTCAGTTAAATTAAATATAATACTTGAAAGTATTAAAAATACTTTAGTAGTTAACTTTTTAGATGTATCTTTTGAAGGTAGGAAAGCTTATGTTTACACTGTAGATGAAAATGGTAAAGTTAAGAGAAATGAAGTAGTCTTAGGTAAAACTAATAATATAGTTTATGAAATTAAATCTGGTATTAAAGAAGGAGAGAGAGTATTAAGCAACACTGATAGAAAATATAAAGAAGGAGATAAAGTACTATGATAGAAATTAAGGATGTTACTAAAGTATATAAAAATGGTAAACTTTCCTTAGAAGTACTTAAAGGCTTAAACTTATCTGTAGCTGAGGGAGAATATGTTGCATTAATGGGTCCTTCTGGTAGTGGAAAGTCAACTTTTTTAAATATTTTAGGTTGCTTAGATAATCTAACTACAGGAACATATATTTTAAATGGTATTGATGTATCTTTAATGAATGAGAATGAACTTTCAACAATAAGAAATGAAAATATAGGATTTGTATTTCAGGCATATAATTTATTGCCTAAACTAACAGCTTTAGAAAATGTAGAATTACCTGCTATGTACAAAGGAACAGATAAAAAAACTAGAATTAAGAAGGCTAAAGAAGCTTTAGAGATAGTTGGTTTAGGTGAAAGAATGAATCATAGACCAGTTGAAATGTCAGGGGGTCAAAAACAAAGAGTTGCTATAGCAAGAGCATTGATTAATGAACCTAAAATAATATTTGCTGATGAGCCTACAGGAAATTTAGATAGTAAATCTGGAGAAGAAATTCTTAAGATTTTTAAGAAATTAAATGACAGTGGGGTTACAATAATAATGGTTACGCATGAAGAAGATGTAGCACAACACACTAAAAGAATAATAAGACTTAGAGATGGTGTTATAAATTCTGATGAAATCGTAAAAGAAAGAAGGGGATAGTATGGAAATGTTTGAATTAATAAAATTATCTCTTAAAAGTTTATATGGTTTCAAAATGAGATCATTTTTAACAACTCTGGGAATTATTGTTGGTATAGGATCAGTTGTAATGATATCTTCAATAGGTTCTGGGTTTCAAAACGGATTATTAAGTGATGTATCTAAAACTTATTCTAAATTAATAAGTGTATCTATAAATCATCAAAAATTAGATAAATTACCCAAAAATAGAAGCTATTATTTCACTGAAAATGATATGTTAATTATGGAAAAATTAAATAACATAGATAAAGTATTTGTTGAAAATAATTTATACGGAATAGATGAAAATGGAAATTACTATTTAGTAAGTGCTTTAGGGAAAAAATCTTTTAATTTGTTAGAACATAAAATTTCAACAGGAAGATCTTTTACAGATGAAGAATTTATTTATGAAAGTAATTTGGCTTTAATAGGGAGAACTAGTGCAATTAACTTATTTGGAAGTGAAAAAAATGCTTTGGGGAAGAAAATATCATTTGATACATTTAACTATGGTACAAATGAAAATTTAACTGTTATTGGTACTTTTATAGAGCCTAATGAAAAAATAAAGAAAACATTTAATGATAATTCTGTTAATGTTATTAAAAATGATAAATATTTTTCAAATGTTGAATTTAAAGAATCTGTAACTGTAAAAGTTAAAGATGAAAAAAATATAAAAAATACAGTAAATCAAATAAAAGAATATTTAAATTCTAAATCTGATAATCTAGATATATATGATGTAAAACAATATTCAGAGGACATTAATAAAGTATCTGATATTTTAAATAAATTATCACTGTTCATATCTTTAGTTGCAAGTATTTCACTTGCAGTTGGAGGTATAGGCGTTATGAATATAATGTTAGTATCAGTAACTGAAAGAATATCAGAAATAGGTCTTAGAAAAGCTATAGGAGCTAAAAATAGAGATATATTGATACAATTTTTAATAGAGTCTGTTATACTTACTTTATTAGGAGGATTAATAGGAGTAATATCAGGATTTACACTAGCATTTTTAATAGGAATTCCATTTAGTATCATACCTATACTAAAACCTGAAATACTTATTTTATCTTTAATAGTATCTATGGGAACAGGATTGATATTTGGAATATATCCAGCTAAAAAAGCTTCTAGATTATCACCTATGGAAGCATTAAGAAGTGAGTAATGTAAAAATAAGAGGATTTCTAATTTTACTTTAGAAATTCTCTTTTTAATATTAGATATGTAATAAAAATTTAATAGCTGTATTGATAAAATTGAAAAAAAATGATATAATAGCCTTACCATACAAGTCGGGGATGTAGCGGGTCCTTGTACCTGAAATCCGCTTTAGCAGGGATGATACCAATTTTGAGGGTAGTTTTGGTGTTCACGCCATATTGGTATTTGATGTTGATAAAATAGTTCTATATTGTAGAAATTCAGTGAATCATGTCAGGTTGGGAACAAAGCAGCATTAAATTGAGATTTCTAGGTTTATAGAGTAGCTGTTTTTGAGTTGATACAATATGAAACCAATGTTGAAATTATTCGATTGATTGGTGTATGGTATTTAGCTAGTTATCTAGCTTTTTTTATTACTTTAGGAGATTTTATGAGAATAAATAGAGTTGATTTTAAAAATTTATATGAGTTTAAAGATATTAAACATGAAGAAAATAATATATATTATGCTATTTCATTTGAACATAGGATATTTGGATATTTAATTTTAAGAAAAGAAGATAAATTAGTTATGGAAGCGATCTATATAAAAAATGAATTTAGAAATAGTGGCTATGGTTCAAAATTGTTGGAATTTGTAATAAATGATTGTATAAATTTAGAACATGACCAATTGGTCGTTAAAAAACATAAGAAGATAGATAATTTTTTAGAAAAAAACGACTTCTTTAAAATAGACGGTGTATATATAAAAATGAATTTAAAAGAGGGGGTAGAAGAATTAAATTCGACAATAAAAGTAAGTAAAATTTCAATTATTATAAACATAATACTGGTTATTTTTAAAATGTTTCTAGGATATAGCTTTAGAATTAATTCATTAATTGCTGACGGTATAAATTCGTTTACAGACTTAATTAATAATATATTAGTATTGGTAGGGGCTAATATAGGAAAGTCTCCTAATGATGATGATCATCCATTTGGACATGGTAAGGTTGAATCTGTATTTAGTTTAATAATAGGTGTTACAATAATTTTTACATCATTTGGAGTGTTAAAAGATGGAATTTTAATGTTAGTAAAAAAAGAGTATTCAGAAATTAACGATAAATTTCATGCTATATTCATAATATCTTTATTATTAGTATTAATTAAAATATTACAATATATTTATGTATATTTAGTATCAAAAAAATATACTAATCCTTTAATAAATGCATTGTTATTAGACTATAATGTAGATATCATGCTATCAAGTTCAGTTGTATTAGGATTATTAACATCTAAATATATTTCATCTAATATAGATGCAATGCTTTCAATAGCTATATCGTTATACTTAATATTGCAAGGATATGCGATAGTTAAGGAAAATACTTTGATATTAATGGATTCACAGGATGAGAATTTGTTATTAAATATAAAATTATTAACATTAGAAGTTAAAGAAATTGAAAATATACATGATATTTATATGACTACAGTAGGTAAAAAGATATATATTATTGCAGATATTAGAGTTAAACCTAATATTACATTAGAAAAAGCTCATGAAATATCAGTTATAGCAGAGAAAAAAATTAAATTTAGATATTCAAATATTAAAAGAGTAATATATCATATGGAACCAACATATGGTGAGGAGTAAATATGAAAATAGTTGGACCAGCAGGTAATTTTGAAAAATTGGATGCAGCGATAAAAGCAGGAGCAGATGAAGTTTTCTTAGGATTAAAAGGTTTTGGTGCAAGAAGAAACAATGATAATTTTGCAATGAAAGAATTATTAGATGGAATAGATTATGCCCATAAAAAGGGAGTTAAGGTTTTACTTGCACTTAATACAATAATGAGAGATATGGAAATTAAATCTGTATACAAAAATTTTAAACCAATCTACGAACATGGAGTTGATGCTGTAATTGTTCAAGATTTTGGGTTAATAAAATTTTTAAAAGCTAATTTTCCAAATTTAGTTTTACATGGAAGTACTCAAATGACAGTAGCTAATCATGTGGAAGCTAATTATTTAAAGGAGATTGGATTATCAAGAGTTGTACTTGCAAGGGAATTATCATTTGAAGAAATAAAGGAAATTAGAGAAAAAACTGATATTGAGCTTGAAGTTTTTGTTTCAGGTTCTATGTGTATTTCATATTCAGGTAATTGTTATGTCTCAAGTTTTATAGGTGGTAGAAGTGGAAATAGAGGTATGTGTGCATATACATGTAGGAAAAAATTTAAAGATGAGGAAGGAAAATTATCATATTTTTTATCACCTAATGATCAATTGTTAGAAGAAATTGAAATAAAGAAATTAAGAGATATAGGGATAAATGCTATAAAAGTAGAAGGTAGAAAAAAACAACCAGAATACATATATGAAACTGTTTCATATTACAGGGATGTATTAAATGGTATTAGTAGAAAAAGTGAGAGTTATAAATTATTTAATAGGGGTTATTCTAAAGGATATTTTTATTTAGATGATAAATTAATGAATCATAAATATTCATCAAATTTTGGATATCTTTTAGGTAGAATAGAAGATAATAATGATATTAAAATACTTGATGATTTAATTTTAGGTGATGGAGTTCAGTATGTAAATCAATATTTCGAAAAAATAGATGGTGTTTATGTAAATAAGATATATAAAAATGGGACTAAAGTTACAAATGCAGAAAAAGGTGACACAATACGTTTGCAAGATATACCTAAAGGTACAAGGTATATATATAAAAATTATTCAAAAGAAATAAATGATAGGATTAATCATAACATTAAAGTTCAAAGAAGATATAAAAAAATAAATGCAAAAGTAGTTGCAAGGTTAAATGAAGAAATATATATTGAATTTTCAACTTTAAATAATTTTAATAAAGAAATTAAAGTATCATTTAAAGGTGAAATCTTAGATTCTATTGCAAATAAAAAAATTACAGAAGAAGATATAATTAATAAACTTTCTGAATTAGGAGACACTGATTTTGAAATAAATTATACAGATATATCATATGATGGAAAAGTATTTATACCTTTTAGTAAAATTAAACAAATAAAAAGAGAATTAGTTGAAAAATTATCGGAGCAATTAATATCTTCATATAAAAATAATGACATAGGATATATAGAATTTAAATATCCTAAAATAGATAAATTAATTAATCCAATTTTTTCAGCTTTATGTAGAACAGATGATCAAGAATATGTATGTAGAAAACTTGGGATAACAAAGATTTATAGAGAAAATTTTGATATTGCAAAACAAAAAAATATTTCAAATTCATTACTTAATCAAAATACAAATCTTGTTTCAAATTTGTATCAATTAATAAAAGGAAAAGAAAATGGAATTAAAAATCAAGCAATAAATTGGAATTTTAATGTTTTTAATAATCTTAGTATTGATGTTTATTCAAATTTTGATAATGTAGACACCGTATTTCTTTCTCCAGAATTAAACTATAAACAACTTAAATTAATAACTAATACTTCGCTTAAAAGAGGATTGGTTATTTATGGTAGTTTAAAAACAATGTATATAGAACATACTATTTATGAAAAAAGATATAAAGAGATACAAGGAGAACATTTCGATAGATATAAAGTTGTTAAAAACGATTTAAATAATATTGAACTTTACCTATATAAACCTATGAATTTAATTCCTAAACTAGATTTAATATATTCATTAAATCTTGATGAATTAAGACTTGATTTTACTTTTGAAAGTAAAGAAGAAGTTGAAAAAATTATTAAATCTTTAAAAACTAAAACTGGAAAATATAATCCATATGCTTTTGATATGGGAGTTAGTTAATAAAATTTGTCCAAAGCATAGTTTTTGGGATTTTTTATTTAAAAAAAAGGAGATATAGTGTTTGGTGAATACTATAAAATATGATATAATAAATAGAAAAAGAAATAAGTTTTGGAGAGAATAAATGAATAGTAAAGAAAGAAATTTTTTAAGAAAAAAGGCACATGGATTAGAACCTGTTGCTAGAGTAGGTAAAGAAGGTTTAACTTATACAGTTATTGAAAGTATTAGAACATATATTGAAAAAAATGAATTAATGAAAGTTAAGTTACTACAAAATAGTTTAGAAGATGTTAATATGGAATTAATAAATGAGATTGAATTAAAAGCTAATTGTATTTTTGTTGGTTCAGTTGGTAAAATAATGATATTTTTTAAAGAAAAAAGAGATAAAAATAAGGTTGGGGAAATAACAAGAGAATTTATTGAGTTTAAAAAAAAGCGGCGTGAAATCAATGAATAATGGATTTATTTTAGGTAATAAAATACTTGATGTTGTATTTATTTCAGCTTTTACTGCACAAATATATAAATGTCTTTCTCCAGTATTTTTTAAAAAAAGAGTAGATTTTACAAGACTATTTTCTACTGGAGGAATGCCGAGTTCACATTCATCTTCTACAGTTTCATTATGTTTTTCTGTTGGAATAGTGAGAGGATTTTCAACATTAGAGTTTGCAATTGCATTTGTTTTTTCGTTAGTAACTATGTATGATGCTACTGGAATAAGACAGGAAGCAGGGAAACATGCAAAAATATTAAATTCAATTATTGAAGAAAAAAGATTTTTATATAAAGAAGAAATTAAGCAACTCAAAGAATTCTTAGGACATACTCCATTAGAAGTATTAGCTGGGGCAATACTTGGTATAGTGATATCATTTTTAATGAAAGGATACTTATTATCATAATTATGAAAAAAAGGTTAGATGTGTTTTTAGTAGAACTTGGATATTTTGATACTAGAGAAAAAGCAAAAAGAGAAATTATGATAGGAAATGTTATTATAAATGATAAAATAGAAACTAAACCTGGAACTCAATTCAAACAAGAAAATATTAAAGATGTCAGAATAAAAAATAAATTAAAGTATGTTAGTCGAGGAGGATTAAAACTTGAAAAGGCTATAATGTATTGGAATTTAGATTTTAAAAACAAAGTTGTTTTAGATATAGGGGCATCTACTGGTGGTTTCACAGATTGTGCATTACAAAATGGTGCAATTAGAGTATTGGCAAATGATGTTGGAACTAATCAATTAGATTATAAATTAAGAACCGATAATAGAGTAGTTTCACTTGAACAAATCCATATTAAAGATCTTGAAATTCAAGAAAAAGTCGATTATATAGTAATAGATGTTTCATTTATTTCTTTGACTAAAGTCATTCCTTTTTTTGAAAAATTTTCAAAGGAAGGAACTCAAATCATTTCTTTAATTAAACCTCAATTTGAGGTTGGTAGAGAAAAAATATCAAAAAATGGAATAGTAGTTGATGAAAAGTATCATGATGAGGCAATTAAAAAAGTAATAGATTCTTTTAAAAAATTTAATTATGAAATATTAGATGTAATTGAATCTCCAATACTTGGAAGTAAGGGAAATAAAGAATTTTTAATTTATACGAAAAGGAGAAATTTATGAAAATAAATAAAAAACATTTATTAACAGTGTTTTTAATAGGTTTATTTGGATGTATAACATATTCTGAAGTTAAGAAAAAAGAAGTTTCAGCTGCACAAAGAGCAAATGCTACAGTAGATTTAAAAAATATAAATAAAATTATTCAAACAATAAATTATATTAATGAAGCATGGGTAGGTTCAGAAGAAGTTGATAAAGACAAACTTTATGAGGCTGCAATTCGTGGAATAGTTAAAAGTTTAAAAGATCCATATTCTGAATATTTGAGTGAAAAAGAAATTACAGAACTTAATCAAGATTTAGATGGAGTTTATGTAGGTGTTGGTATGGCAATAAGAAAAGAAAAAGGTGATTATCTAGAAGTAAGTTCTCCATTTATAGGTGGACCAGCATTTAAAGCTGGGATACAAATAGGAGATATAATTACTAAAATAGATGATGAAGATATTATTGATCTTACATCAATAGAAGCTTCAAAAAAATTAAGAGGGACTGAAAGCACTAAAGTTAAACTTGAAGTTTATAGACGTGGTCTTAAAAAACCACTTAAAATTACATTAACAAGAGCAAAAATTAAACTTGATAATGTTGAGTATAAAATGTATGACAATGAAAATAAAATAGGATATATATCATTATTACAATTTGGAAGTACTGTTGGTGAAGAAATAAAACAAGCTTTGATAGAGTTAAATAAGCAAGGTATGAAAAAATTAATCTTTGATTTAAGAACTAATCCTGGAGGATCTCTTTCAGAAGCAGTGGAAATAGTTTCATTATTTGTTCCAAATGATTTAATAGTTTCTTTAAAAAATAAATCAGGTATAGATAAACAGTATACAAGAGTTGGAGAACAAATATTTAAAGGAGAAATGGTTGTACTTGTAAATAAAGGCTCTGCATCTGCTTCTGAGATTGTTACAGGGGCATTAAAAGATTATGAAAGAGCTACAATAATAGGTGAAACAACATATGGTAAGGGTGTAGTTCAGGTAATATATCCATTTAAAAATGAAAATGATGCATTAAAATTAACAATAGCTGAATATTCTACTCCTAAAAATAATAATATTAATAAACATGGTATAGAACCAAATATATATATTAAAATGAATCCTTTATTAGCTGATAAAGGTTATACAACAGAAACAAAAGAAGCAAAGGAAAATAGAAAAAAGGAAATTGTTAAATTATTAGAGGAAATAGAAGGTAAAGAAAAAGCTGCTGAAATAATTAAAGAAGGTGATAGACAATTTAATGCTGCAGTAAAACTTTTATTAGGAGAAAAAGTTGTGTCTGATAAAAAAGAAAATGATAAATCAGATAGAAAAACAAAAAAAGATCAAATATTAGAAGAAAATAATAAAAAGAAATAGAGGATTTATGTTATATATAGTAGGAACACCTATAGGTAATTTAGAAGATATAACCTTTAGAGCAGTTAGAACTTTAAAAGAAGTTGAATATATTTTTGCAGAAGATACAAGAATAACAAAAAGATTGTTAAATCACTATGAAATTGATACTAAGGTTTACCAATATCATGAACATAATAAGCAATTCCAAATTGAAAATATAATTAAACTTTTAAAAGATGATAAAAATGTAGCAATAGTTACTGATGCTGGTATGCCTTGTATATCAGATCCTGGATATGAATTGGTAGATGCGGCGTTAAAAGAAAATATTAAAGTAACTGCAATTCCTGGTCCATCATCAATTACTACAGGTGCTTCAATAGCAGGTATAGATACAAGACGTATGGCATATGAAGGTTTTTTGCCTAAAAAGAAAGGTAGACAGACTTTATTTTTAAAACTTCAAAAAGAAGAAAGAGCTATTATTATTCTTGAATCTCCAAATAGAATTGTTAAGACTTTAAAGGATATACAAACATATTTAGGGGATAGATATGTAGTAATAACTCGTGAATTAACAAAAATTTACGAAGAAATTTTAAGAGGTAAAACTAGCGAGTTAATAGAGAAATTAGAAAAAAGAAATATAAAAGGTGAAATAGTACTTTTTATAGCAAGTGGAGAAGAAAATGAGTGTGATGATTAACTGGTATCCCGGTCATATGAAAAAAACTAAAGAAATGATAGTTGAAAATTTAAAAATCGTAGATTTAGTTATTGAAATATTAGATGCTAGAATACCAATCTCAAGTAAAAATCCAGATATAGAGTATTTAGCTAAAAATAAGTTAAGAGTAGTTGTATTAAATAAAACGGATTTAGTTGATGAAACTAAATTAAAAGAATGGGAAAAATATTTTATTGAAAATAAAATATCACATCATTTTTTAGCTATAAGTGTTGAAAAAAACAAAAATTTTAATGAACTTAGAAAAATAGTCAATAGTATATATGATGAAAAACTTGAAAAAATGAAGAAAAAAGGATTAAGAAAGACTGTTGTTAGAGCAATGATAGTCGGTATTCCTAATGTGGGTAAATCTAAGTTTATTAATAAATTTTCAAACAAAAATAAAGCAAAAGTTGGAAATAAACCTGGATTTACAAGAGGAAAACAATGGATAACTGTTGATGATAAATTTGAATTATTAGATACACCAGGAGTTTTATGGCCTAAGTTTGAAGATAATATTATATCTTTTAACTTAGCAATAACAGGATCTATTAGAGATGATATACTTCCATTAGAAGAAGTTTCAAATAAATTATTGGATATTATGAAAGGACAAGATATAATTGACAATTTAGTAAATTCATATAATTTAGATGAAAAGACTTTATTTAATAAAACAAATGTTGAAATATTTGGGTTATTAGAAAAAAGGTTAGGTATATATAAAAGTGAAAGCTTTAGTTATGAGTTAATCTCAAGAAGATTACTCAAGGATTATAGGATAGGTAAGTTAGGAAAGTTTCTATTAGAATATCCTAAAGATTTTAAGAAAGAAGGTACGAATGAATTTTAAAGATTACAATTTAAGTAATGAAATGTTAGAAGCATTAGAAAAAAAAGGGTTTGTTTCACCAAGTGAAATACAAGCATTAGTTATTCCAGAATTATTAAAGGAGGAGACTCATTTAATAGGTCAAGCTCAAACAGGTACAGGTAAAACTGCTGCATTTTCAATACCAATATTGGAGAATATAATACCAACAAAAAAGGTTAAAGCGTTAATACTTGCACCTACAAGAGAATTAGCAAATCAAGTTAGTGATGAGATATATTCACTAAAGGGTAAAAAAGATGTTAAAGTATTAGCTGTATACGGTGGAGCTTCGATTGAAAACCAAATTAGAAATTTAAAAAAAGGTGTTGATATTGTTGTAGGTACACCTGGGCGTGTTATTGATATGATTAATAAAGGTGCTTTAAAATTAAATGAATTAGAATATTTTGTATTAGATGAAGCAGATGAAATGTTAAATATGGGATTTATTGAAGATATAGAATTAATATTAGAAAGAACAAATGAAGATAAAAAGATGCTATTTTTCTCTGCAACTATACCAAAGCCTATACTTGCTATTGCTAAGAGATTTATGCCTGAACATAAGATATTAAAAGTTCAAAAAAAGGAGTTAACAACACATTTAACTGAACAAATATATTTCGAAGTAAGAAGAGAAGATAAATTTGAAGCTTTATGTAGAGTTTTAGATTATAAACCAGATTTTTATGGAATAGTATTTTGTAGAACAAAATCAGAAGTTGATGAAGTTACTAATAAATTAAAATCAAGAAATTATGATGCAGAAGCAATACATGGAGATATAACTCAAGGTTTAAGAGAAAAAGCATTAGATTTATTTAAAAATAAAGTATTAAATATCTTAGTTGCTACAGATGTTGCAGCACGTGGAATAGATGTAAGTAACTTAACACATGTTATTAATTATTCTATACCACAAGAATCAGATTCTTATGTTCATAGAATAGGTAGAACAGGTAGAGCTGGAAATAAAGGTATTGCGATTACATTTGTAACACCTCAAGAATCAAGAAAATTAGCACAAATAAAAAGAGAAACTAAATCTGATATAAAGAAAGAAAATATACCAAATGTTGAAGATATTATTAATGCAAAAGAAGAATTATTAATTGCATCTGTAGAAGAAATAATGTTAGAAAATGATTATAAATTATACTTAGATTTAGCTAATAAGTTATTAAAAGGTAAAAATACTGAAGCAGCAGTAGCTTCTTTATTAAGACATATATATGATGATGAATTTATACCTGAAAGTTATAGTAAAATAAGAAATGTACAAGTTCAACTCAAAGATAATACAAGATTATTTATAGCCCTTGGTGAAAAAGATGGATTAAATGTAAATAAATTATTAAAACTTATACATGAAAAAACAAAAGTACCAGGTAGAAAGATTAAAGATGTAAAAGTTATGCCAAATTTCTCATTTATTACAGTACCATTAGACGAAGCAGAGATAATAATGAAAATATTTAATAAAAATACTTCAAAAAATAATAAACCTATGGTTGAAGTTGCTAATTCTGATAAATCTGGAAATGGATCAAATAAAAAAAGTAGATCAAAGAATGGAGATAGCAAGAAAAAAAGAAAATAATGTGAGGTTACAATGGATTCAATTATATTAAAACCAGATAATGAAATAAAGTTAAATAAAGAATGGATAAACAAAGAGATTAATATTATAAAAAATATTTTATCAGAAATAGAACCTAATATAGATATAGATTCTATTTTAGATAATGAAAAACATTTTAAAAATATTGAAAAAATAGAACCTAATGTTGTAAGACTTTTAACTCTATTACCACTTTTAATAAATATAGTTGAAGATGTGTATCAATCCAAAATATTAAAATACAATACTATAACTAAGAATTATACAGAAGGTATGTTAGATAATTTGAATTTAGTTAATATAAATAAAGAAAATTTAATGGAAGTATTTTCAAATATTAGGATTGTCCCTGTTTTAACAGCACATCCAACTCAAGTGCAAAGAAAATCTATTTTAGATTTAACACAAAATATATATGATATATTAGAAAAAAGAGAATTAGTTGAGCATAATTTATTAGATGAAAATGAATGGATGAATGAATTAAGAAAAAATATTAATTTGTTATGGAGAACAGATATACTAAGAAGTTCTAAATTAAGAGTAAGTAATGAAATTACAAATTCACTAAGTTACTATAATTCAACATTCTTAAAGGCTATTCCTAAAATTAATATTAAGTTTAAGGAACTTGCTAAAAAAATAGGAATATTTTCTAATTCATATACACCTATATTAATGGGAACATGGATAGGTGGAGATAGAGATGGCAATCCATTTGTTACTGAAGAAACACTTTTAAATGCAACTTATTCACAGGTTGAAACTGCACTAGAATTCTATATTTCTGAATTAAAAATACTATATAGAGAATTTTCTATTTCTAGTTTAAAAAATGAATATAGTGATGAATTAAAAGAACTTGTTAAACTTTCAAAAGATAGTTCAGAGCATAGAATATATGAACCATATAGGTTGGCTATTTCATATATTATAGATAATTTACAAGAAGTAAAAATTAAATTATTAGAAGAAAAGCTGGAATTACCATATGATTCATATTATAATTCAAAAGAATTATTGAAAGATTTATTAATTATAAGAAAATCAGTAGAGGTTTATAGTGATGAAATACTTGCATATGGTAGACTTGATGAATTGATTGAGGCAGTAAAAGTATTTGGATACCATTTATCATCTATAGATTTAAGACAAGATTCAAGTGTATATGAATGTTGTATAAATGAATTATTAAATATAGCAAAGATAACTGATAATTATTCAAATTTAACAGAAGAAGAAAAATGTAATATATTGATAAATCAAATAGAAAATGAACCAAGAAAATTAAGTTCTGTAAATTGTAAAAAATCTGAGATATTAGAAAAAGAATTAAAGATATTTGACACTATGAAAAAATTAATAAATATTTTTGGAAAAGATATAATTAAACAAAATATTATTTCTCATACAGTTGAAATATCAGATATGTTAGAGCTTGTACTTTTATTAAAAGAATTTGATTTAGAAAAAAAAGTAAATATTTCGCCATTATTTGAGAGCATAGAAGATTTAAAAAACTCTGAAAAAATAATGGAAACTTGGTTTGAAATTGATATATTAAATAACAATGGTAGTCAAGAAATAATGTTAGGCTATTCAGATAGTAATAAAGATGGGGGATATATAACATCAAGTTGGCATTTATATAAAGCTCAAAAAGAATTAGTACGATTAGCAAAAAAATATAATGTTAAACTTAATTTTTTCCATGGACGTGGAGGAACAGTAGGTCGTGGAGGTGGACCTAGTTATGAAGCTATACTTTCACAACCTAGTGGATCTATTCTTGGTAAAATAAGACTTACTGAGCAAGGAGAAGTAATAGGAGCAAAATACGGTAATTTAGATTTAGGTAAATTCAACTTAGAAGCATTATTGTCTGCTACTTTGGAAAAATCATTAAAAGATGAATCTAAAGATATAGAAGAATATGAAAATATCATGGAGCAAATATCAAATATTAGTTATAAAAAATATAGAAATTTAGTTTATGAAACTGAAGGATTTTCTGAATACTTCTTTGAATCTACTCCAATAAATGAAGTTTCTTCATTAAATATTGGTTCTAGACCTTCTTCAAGAAAGAAAACTTTAGATATTGAGGGATTAAGAGCTATTCCGTGGGTATTTTCTTGGTCACAAACAAGAGTTATGCTTCCAGGTTGGTATGGAGTAGGTACATCATTTAGTAATTGGATTAAAGAAAACGATGGGTTAAAAACTTTAAAATCAATGTATAAAAATTGGCCGTTTTTTAAAGCTTTACTTTCTAATTTAGAAATGGTTCTTTCTAAAACGGATATGAGCATAGCTAAAGAATATTCAAGTCTTGTTAAAAATAAAGAGTTAGCAAACAAAATATTTAATATGATCAATGATGAATGGATTTTAACTTTTAATTTACTAAAAGAAATTGCTGAAATTAATTATTTATTAGAAGATAATGAAATGCTTACACTAAGTTTAAAGAATAGATTACCTTACTTTAATGCATTAAATTATTTACAAATCGAATTAATAAAGCAAGGAAGATCTGGGAATAATACAGAAGAAATAAATAAAGCTATACATACCAGCATTAATGGAATTGCAACAGGACTTAGAAATAGTGGATAGGAGTAATTATGTCGGAATTAGAAATAAAAAAAGAAGTAGAAAGACAATTCAAAATACTTAAAAGAGGCTGTGAAGAAATAATAAGTGAAGAAGAATTTAAGAAGAAATTAGAAAATTCAATTAAAAATAATAAACCTTTAAAAGTTAAACTTGGAATAGATCCAACTGGTTCAGAACTACATATAGGTCATGCTATACCTATTAGAAAATTAAAACAATTTCAAGATTTAGGACATGAAGTAAATTTCTTAATTGGAACATTTACAGCTAGAATAGGAGATCCAACAGGTAAATCTGAAACTAGAAAAATGTTAAGTTTTGAAACTATAAAAGAAAATATTAGAACATATTTAGAACAAGTTAAATTAATATTAAATCTTGATAAAATAAAGGTTGTATATAATCATGAATGGTTAGAAAAATTAACATTAGAAGAGGTTTTAAAGCTTTTATCAATGTTCACAGTTTCACAAATGATACAAAGGGAAGATTTTTCTAAGAGATTATCAAATAATCAACCTGTATCTTTAATTGAATTTACTTACCCTATATTACAAGGATATGATTCAGTTGCTTTAGAAGCAGATGTTGAATTAGGTGCAACAGAACAAAAATTTAATTTACTAAGAGGTAGAGACTTACAAAAAAATTTCAATCAAGAACAACAAATTTGTATGATAATGCCTATATTAGTTGGATTAGATGGAGTAGAAAAAATGTCTAAATCATTAGGTAATTATATCTCTATACAAGATAGTCCTAATGATATGTTCGGTAAAATTATGTCAATTTCTGATGAATTAATGTTAAATTATTATGAAATGATTACAGATTTAGAATTAGATGATATAAAAGAGATGCTTAAAACACAACATCCAATGGAATGTAAAAAAAGATTAGGATATGAATTAGTAAAAGAATATTATGGTGAACAAATAGCTCATGAATCTAAACTTTGGTTTGAGAACGTATTTAGTAATAGAAACTTAAATGTTGAATTGCCAGAAATCAAATTGATTGAAAACGAACTATCTGCATTAGAATTACTATCTAAAATTAATTTCATTTCATCAAATAGTGAGGGTAGAAGACTTATAGAGCAAGGAGCTATGAAGGTTAATGATTTTACAATAAAAGATATTAATGAGATAGTTAATTTGAAAGAAGAAACTATAGTCCGTTGTGGTAAGAAAAAAATAGTTAAAATTATAAAATAATGGAGGAAAAATGAGTAAAATTTTAAAATTTGACGAAACAATTATTTACGATACTATTATTGTGGGTGCAGGTCCAGCCGCAGTTTCAGCAGCTATATATGCAGTAAGAAAAGGATTAAAAACTGCTATGATAGGAGAAGATATAGGTGGACAAATTTTAGATACAAATGAAATAGAAAATATTATCGGGGTTCCTTTAACAAATGGTTTTGATTATGCAACAGAATTAGAAAAACATATGGCTGAATATGAAGTTTATTTCTATAAAGGACATAGAGTAAAAGAAATTATCAATGATAATAATCTAAAAAAGGTTATTACAGATGACAATAAAGAAGTATTAACTAAGACTATAATAATAGCAACAGGAGCTAAATGGAGACAACTTGGTATACCTGGAGAAAAAGAATATACAGGTAGAGGAGTTCATTATTGTTCAACTTGTGATGGACCATTCTATAGAAATAAAGATGTAATTATTGTTGGTGGTGGAAATTCAGGAGTAGAGGCTACTATAGAAATTTCTAATATAGCTAAAAGTGTTGTATTAGTAGAGTATATGGATGAATTAAAAGCAGATAAAGTTTTACAAGATAGATTATCTACTTTAGAAAATGTAAAAATATATTTATCAACAGCAGTAACAGAAATTATTGGAAATGATTATGCAGAAGCTGCTAAGTTAAGAAATAGAAATAATTCAGATGAATTTGAATTAAAAATTGATGGGTTATTTGTAGAAATAGGATTGAGTGCAAACTCAGATTTAGTAAAAGATATTGTTGAAACTAATAAAGCTGGTGAAATATTGATAGATGAAATGAACATGACTTCAATTCCAGGTATTTTTGCTGCAGGTGATTGTACTAATACAAAACATAAGCAAATAATAATAGCTATGGGAGAAGGAGCAAAAGCTGCTTTAAGTGCATTTGAGTATGTAATTAAGAACTAAAAAATAAAGGTATTGTATTTAATACAATACCTTTTTATTTAGAAATTTTTCCTTATATCTCTTGATATATCACGTTGTTTGATACTTTCACGTTTGTCATAATTCTTTTTACCACGAGCAGTAGCTATTTTAACCTTAATTAAACCTTCATGATTAAATACAAGTAATGGAACTATAGTGTATCCTTGTTCTTTAACCTTTTCAGCTAATTTTTTTATTTCTCTTTTATTTAATAATAACTTTCTTACTCTAGTTTCATTCACATTATATATATTTCCAAAAGCATATTGTGAAACGAACATTCCAAGTATCCAAACTTCATTTTTTATTATTCTAACAAAACTTTCTTTTATGCTAACCTTACCAAGTTTAATTGATTTAACTTCAGTTCCTTTTAATTCAATTCCAGCAACATATTCATTTTCGATAAAGTAATCAAAATAAGCTTTTTTATTATTTGCTAAAATTTTCATTATAATACCTCCGAAATAATTTCTATTCTTTCATAATCTAATTTAATAATTTTAATTTTCATCTTATCACCAATATTAAACTTATTACCTTTATTATCGATTAAAAGATTGTTATCTATAATGTATTTATCACTAATATTGTCATAAAATACAGTTTCTATTAAATTATCTAATTGAAAGAATAACTTACCTCTAATTATACCTGATATTCTTGCCTCAAATACTTCATTTAAATGTTTTTTCATATAATCTAATAATTTTAATTTAATAGAGTCTTTTTCTAACTTTTCAGCAATTCTTTCTGTTTTAGATATATGCTCAGCTATCATTTTATATTCTTCTTTTTTAATATCAATATATTTAGTTGATAATTTTTTATTAGTCAATGTAAAGTGTAGCATTCTATGTACTATTAAATCAGAATATCTTCTTATCGGTGATGTGAAGTGTAGATAATTATCTAATGCTAAACCAAAATGTCCTTTATTTTCATTCATATATTTGGCTCTTTTCATAGCTTGAAGTATAGTTTTATGAATTAGATATGAATTTTCATCGTTAAAACTTTTATCTATTATTTTAGATACTTTACCAGGATGTATATCAGTTATATTATTAATATTATATCCTAATATATTAAGTTTTTGATTTAAGTTTCTTAAAACATCAATTTCAGGGGCTTCATGTATTCTATAAATAGCAGGGCTATTTTGCCAATATAGATATTCAGCAACAGCTTCATTTGCAGCTACCATAAAATCTTCTATTAATTCTTGAGATAGACCTGATATTCTTTTAGAAATTTCTTCTATTTCTCCATTTTCATTAAGTATTAATTTTATTTCAGGAATATTGAAGTTAATCATTCCTTTTTGATTTTTTTGTTTTCTTAATATTTTAGAAAGTTCTAACATATCCCATAACATAGGAAAAGTCTTATCATTATTCTCAAACATTTCATTTACTTCATTATAATTTAGCCTATGATGAGATTTAATAACAGATTTAAAGAAGTCGCTTTCAATTAGTTTACCATTTAAATCATATTTAATTTTCACTGTAAAAGTCAATTTATCTTCATCAGGATTTAATGAACATAAATTATTTGACAATTTTTTTGGTAACATAGGTATAACCTGTTCTGCTAAATATATGCTATTACCTCTTTTTGCTGCCTCTAAATCGATTTTTGAATATTCCTTAACAAAGTATGAAACATCAGCTATACTTACATATAGAGTGTAGTAATTACCTTCTTTTTCAAGATAAATAGCATCATCTAAATCTTTTGCAGTTATATCATCTATCGTAATAGTATTTTGAGTACGTAAATCTATTCTATATTTTAGTTCTTCATCTATATTAGGTCTTTTAATTTCTATAGCTTCTTTTTTTATATCAGAAGAAAAACCTATAGGAACATTAGAAGAGTAGAGTAGAGAATTTAATATATCATTTGAATTATTAATATTTCCAAAATTATTAATAATGTTAACTTTAATATCATCTTTTAATGTATTATAATTAATATTAAAGCTTAATATATCGCCATTTTTAATTTTTATACTATTAGTAGAAGCTGTTACGATTAAATCACTTCTATTTAATCTAATTATATATTTATTTCTTTTACATAATATAACGTGACCAAAATATGGTTTATCTTGTCTTTTTATTATTTCATTAACTTTACCTATAAGCTTTTCATCATCTATTATCTCAACTATTACGGTATCGCCATCAAAAGCATTATTAAAATTTAAATTTCTAATTAAGATCTTTTCATTATTTTCAGTATACGCAAAAGCAATTCTTTTGTTTTTACATATAAACTTACTTTCAAAAATTTTATTCATTTATTCACCTTTTTTTATTAATTTATTTCTTAATAAAATAGTATTTGGATGTATAATCATGTTTTTATTAATTAAATAATGTAATTTGAAATTAATCTCCATAAGTATAGCAGAATCCAAATCTTTAAGTGCCTCTTTTCTAATAAGGTCAACGTTAGGATAATTTCTACCATCTTCAATTGCATCAGCAATATATACTATTTTATCAACTAAAGTCATATCTTCACGACCTATAGTATGATATCTTAAAGAATCAAGTATTAATTTATCCGTAATATTGAATCTTTTTTGAGCATAAGAAGCAGCAGCAAAACCATGTAATATTTGATTAATTTTAAATCCATTTTCAAAAATATTTTTATATTCATCTTCAATAATAGAGTAGGCTTTTTCATCATCAAAATATTTAGCTATATCATGTAATAAAGCACCAACCTCTACAATATTAGTTGGTGCATTATATATTTTTGCAAGTTCTACAGCTTTATTTCTAACTCTTACAATGTGATTGTATCTTTTTTCAGTTACTAATCTTTTCAATTCATTATGAATTTCATCTAAGTTATACATAAGCTCTCCTTAATTTGAATCTATTTCAACATTTATTTCATGGTAATTTTTAAAATTTTCCTTTAGAGTATATTTAACTGAATTAACAAAAGTCTGTATAGATTCGCTATTTAATTTACTAAAATAGTTGTTTATTTTTATTATTAATATACTTTTCCCTTCATATTTAAGTGAATATGCAGCTAGAAATTTATAGTTATCATTTAATTTATAGGAACTAGAATTCTTAATTATTGCATTAACATAATCACCTTCATCAACAACATTAAAATCAGCTTCAACCTCTAAATGTTTGTATTCTTTAGTTTTTTTATCATACATGTAAATATCTAGATATTTTGTTTCACCATTCATACTATTTTCACTTGAAAGAATAGGATTATTAATCTTGTAATTTACATATACATATGAAATAATACTAAAAATAGATAAACTTAATAGTATAATTAATAATTTATTTTTTCTCATACATTACTCCTCAAAATTTTCTCTTATTGCATCAGCTATAGCATTAACAGCTATCATTTGTCCTGTTTCACTGGCTAATTTAGAATTATCTGATTCATTAGAAATAAAGCCTAACTCTATTAGAATAGAAGCTGATTCACTTCCACGTAAAACAGCAAAATTAGCTCCAAACACTCCTCTTTTTTTAAAATTCATTGCTCTAGCATAGTTATCAAGTATAACTCTGGCTAAATTAGCACTTTTTTCCTTGGTTCTATTAATAAAAAAATCTCCTAATATTTGATTTATTAAACTTACTTTTTTTGCTTGTACTTCATCATATTTTTCTTCCAATTCGACTAGTTTTGAAGTATAAGGGTTAGTTTCTTTTGAAAAATAGAAAATTTCAGCACCATTAGCGGTTCCATTAGAAGCGGCATTTAAATGAATGCTTACAAATAGGTCAGCAGAGTTGTCATTTCCTATTTGAGGTCTTTCACTAAGACTTATAAAAGTATCATCGCTCCTTGTAAGTATAACTTTATGATCCCTTTTTAAATTTTCAGCAAGTTTATGTGTAATTTCTAGCGCTATTTCTTTTTCTAATTTACCATGACCTCTAGCTCCAGAATCGTGTCCACCATGACCAGCATCTAGAACTATAACTAATTGTTTTTGAGTTAAAGGACTAATTTTTTTTTGTACTTCCACTTTAGTCTGTTTTATTCTTATTTCACTTTCTTATTATTTTATACACTTACAAAAATAATATACTCTCAAAATAATTTTTTAACAATCCTGAATTTAGAATAGCTATTACTAAATAGAATAAAA